>JBHHTN010000001.1:0-32447 GCA_046753405.1 Candidatus Micrarchaeia archaeon
CTTTTAAAACCCCCATACCTTTCTTACAAACCAAAAAAACACTTTTTTAACCATTTTTTTAAAAAAAAAACACGACCCCCTCTTGAGACAATTTCCCAAGCGTTTTAGAAAGCTTTTATAACATGAAAAGCAAGAATAATTTAAACAGTTTTGGAAAAACCAACTGTCAAAAACCTAAAAAGCACTACTTTAAACGGTTTTTTTTAAGGACGTTTCAACACGCTTGCAATATTCATTAGCATCCCCCCCAAAAAAAAGGTGTAAACAAATGGTTCAATTCCACAAAATTTCAAAAACGAAGAAAACAGGCAGCGGAGGCCACTTGCGACGCTCCAGCGACAAAGCAAAAAAGCACTTCGGGGGCTTTTTTTCAAGAACCAAGCTAATAAAAGGCGAAGGCAAAAAAAGTGAAAAACGCGTTGCCTTCAAAACACTCGGCGGAAGCAAAAAAGTCGCAGCAGAATACGTTCAACACGCAAGCATCACGCAAGAAAACGGCAAAAGCGTGAAAACCAAAATCAAAAACGTGGTTGAAAGCCCGGACAACAGGCACCACGCACGCGAAAACGTAATCACAAAAGGCACAATAATCGAAACCGAAGCAGGAAAAGCCCGCGTGACCTCCCGACCAGGACAACGCGGAACAATAAACGCCGTACTACTAAAATAACGGGTTTTTTCGCGTTAAGTCAAAACTATATAACGAGCGAAAGCAAAAAAACATACTCCGTGAGATAAATGGAAAAAATAGGAATTGGAATGATTGGCCTTGGAACAGTAGGACAAGGCGTACTGGACAAAATCAACAAGAAAAACGAGCTTAACCTCCAAGTCAAAAAAATAGCAGTGCGCGACCTAAGCAAAAAAAGAAAAATAAGCCTTGAAAACACGCTTACAGACAAAATCGAAAACGTAGTAGACAACAAAGAAATAAACATCGTAGTAGAAGTTGCAGGTGGAAACCAAGTCCTTCCGTATCTTATTCATGCGCTTGAAAGCGGAAAACACGTGGTAACTGCAAACAAAGCGCTTTTGGCTGAAAAAGGAGCCGAACTATCACAAGCCGCAAAAAAAGGCAACGCAAACCTTTACTTTGAAGCAAGCGTCGGCGGCGGCATTCCCATAATCAACCAGTTATACTCCGGATTCTCAAAAGACCAAGTCAACGAAATAACCGGCATTGTAAACGGCACGTGCAACTTTGTCTTAGGACAAATGGAAAAAGGAAAGTCATTTGAAGACGCAGTAAAAGACGCGCAAGAAAAAGGATTCGCCGAAGCCGACCCAACAGCCGACGTAGACGGACACGACGCAGCACAAAAACTCTCAATAATCACCTCCCTTGCGTTTGGCAAAATGGTTCCCACAAACAAAATTCACACAGAAGGAATCAGAAAAATAACCCAAAGCGACATCAAATACGCAAAAGAAAACAACTACGCAATCAAGCTAATAGCTGTTGCAAAAAAAACAAAAGGAAAAATCGAAGCCAGAGTAAACCCGACTATGATTCCCCAAGGAAGCATTCTTGCAAACGTCAAAAACGAACAAAACGCCTTTGAAGTCAAAAGCCAGTCGCGCAACCACGTCTACATAGGCGAAGGAGCAGGACAAAAACCAACTGCAAGCGCAGTTGCAGACGACATAATGAACCTGGCAAAACACATTACACAAAGAACACTACCAAAAACACAATACTTTGAAATTGCCAAAGCCGAAGAAATAGGCAGCACTGAAGACCTCGAATTCGACTACTACCTCAGGTTTTCAGCCGAAAACAAACCAGGCGTACTTGCAAAAATCGCGACAAAACTATACGAGTCCAACATAAACATAGAAAAAGTCACACAAGACGCAAAAAAGAAAGAAAAAACAAGCGTCAAAATAATCATAAGCCACACAAAAGAAAAAGACCTTAAAAAAGCAACAGAGGCCCTAAACAAAATACCCAACGTAAAACTCGAAAATTCAATTAAATTTGAGCCTTAAAAAAGCCGAAACCTTTATATGCAAAAAAGTAAGCTATTAACAATGCAAAGAGCCGTTTTCTACAAAAACAGCTTTTTCTTTTAACGGGTTCTAAAAACGACAATAGTTCCACAACCCAGTCTGACCAAAATTAGTTCTAAAAAAAGTGCAAAACAAAATGCGCTTCAAAGTCATAAAAACAACGTCAACAGGCAACATACTGCTTTCAGGAGAAAAAAAACCCGTTGAAAAAACCACGAGGTTATACGAAAAAAACAATCAAGTGGCAATAATCCTCGAAACAATCGGAAAGGTGGAAAACCCGCTTTTCCTGGGAAAAGCAACAAACGCAAAATCAGAAAACCTCGTTGGAAAAACGCTTCAAACCAAAACTTTTTGAAAATAAGGTGAAAGAAAAAAAATGATGTACCACAGCAAATGCCCCGACTGCGGCGGAAAAAAACTAGTACACGACTCAAGCAGAGGAGAAGTAGTCTGCAAAAGCTGCGGAACTGTATTAGAAGAAAACGTTGTAAGCGAAGGCCCAGAATGGAGAGCATTCGACGCCGAACAACGCCAAAGCAGGGCACGCACCGGAGCGCCCCTCAAATACATGTCTCCCAACAAAGGACTAGTCACTGAAATCGACCAATACAACCGCGACATCCGCGGAGGAAAAATCGCTCCCTCACAACAAGCACAACTCTACAGAATGAGAAAATGGCACAAACGAGCAAGCATTTCAAACTCAATTGAACGAAACCTCGCAATCGCACTAACAGAATTAAACAGAGTAGCATCTCATTTAGGACTGCAAGAAAACGTCCGCGAGTCAAGCGCTTTGCTTTACCGCAAATGCGTCGAAAAAGGACTCATCCGAGGAAGACAAATAGAAAGCGTGGTAAGCGCGGTAATCTACGCCATCTGCCGCCAGTACGGCATCCCGCGCACACTGGACGAAATATCCAACGTAGCCGAAATACCAAAAAAAGAAATCGGCCGAACATACCGCTTGATAACACAAGAACTCGAATTAAAAGTGCCCCTTACAAACCCGCGCTTTTACATCACGCGCTTCATCACCGCATTGAAGTTAAGCGGGCAAACCCAGGAAAAAGCAATTGAAATCCTCGACCAAGCGCTCGTAAAAGGCTTGATTTCAGGAAGAGGCCCAATGGGAGTAGCAGCAGCCTCAGTATACATTGCAAGCGTTTTAACAGGCGAAAGGCGCACGCAAAAAGAAGTCGCAGACGTAGCAGGCGTAACCGAAGTCACCATACGAAACCGCTACCGCGAACTCAAAAAAGCACTGGGCCTGAAAGTAAGCATCTAAATTTTCTGGAGGGGCATTTATTTTTTCAACGCCCTTTTTTCTACTTTTTTACTTTAATTTTTTAATGGCCTTTAAAGCCGCTGCAATAAACTTCCTGTCTTTTGTATTAGGTATTGTTCTCCTAAGCCAAGCTTCAAACGCTTTTTTTGTCGGAGTAAAATTAGCCGTATGATTCAAAATCAGGCCGTCAAGAACAAGAAAAACACGGTCTTTAACGCCCTCTCCCCTTCAAAAAGCGGCTCTCTTTTCGGAACACCAGGCATTCTTTTTCAACCCCTTTTTCACTGAAAACATTATAGAAAACCAACTTTAAAAAGGACTAAAAACTTAATGCGTGTTCAGAGGTGCATTCCGAAAAAATGAGCTTGTTACCAATTGAATTATGGAAAAGCGCGCTTTTGAAGCCAAAGGAAACCTTTGCAAAAGAAAAAGCAAACGCTTCCTTGACAGAAGGAGTAAAGCAAATAGCCGTTGCAGCAGCAGCAGGCGGATTAGTAGTAGGATTGATAATACTTGTAATATCGCTTTTGGGAGGTCCGGCAGGATTAGTTGCAGGATTAATAGGCGTAGTAGGAGGCGTCGCAGGCGCGGTAATCTTCGCAGTAATATTCTCACTTATTGGAAACGGAATAACATGGATTATTGCAAAAGTCCTCGGAGGAGCAGGAAGCTTTTCAACGCAGTACTACGTTGCAGCGTTGTACACCGCACCGGTAATACTTGCAAACATCGCACTTGGAATAATTCCAGTAATAGGCTCGTTAGTTGGCTTGCTTGTCGGCCTGTACAGCATTTACCTAAGCGTGTTAATGGTAAAAGAAGTCCACCAAATGAGCACACTCAAAGCAGCGGTCGTAGTCTTGTTGCCGGCAATAACACTGGGCATCCTTGTAGTCTTGGGCCTTGTAACACTACTGGGAGCAACAAGCGGGCTTCTTTTCTAAAGGAAATTTCAAAGAGGTTTTTTCCCCTCTTTTTTCATTTTTTGCTTTTTATAAGCAATAGCACGTCGCGAACGCTTGCATCAGTCTTTATCCCAGTTGGTGAAAAGTGAGTGCGGCAGGCTTTGAAGCCTTTTTTTTGCAATGCCTTGACAAGGTCGTCGAGTTTCAGGTGAACGCCTACTTTGAACTTTGAAGTAATGCTTGGAACGTCAAAAAACCAAGCAGGCATAACCGACTGGTTATCACAAACAAGTTGTGAGAACAATTTCATCAATTCCTTTTTTTCCTTCAACTTAGACTTTTCAACAAGTTTTTCAACGTCAACAAGAAACGCTTGGTCTGACAATTTACCCGTCCAAAGCGGTCCTGCCCACTCTACATTTGCCTTGCAAATGGGGCAATTTTGCAGGGGAATTTTGCCTGTTTGAACAAAAAAGCATTTTCGGCAAAAAGACAAAAATCCAATGTTTTTCTTCAAAGTTTCATCGGCTTTAAGCGCGCTTTTTTCCACTAAAACAAAGGTTTTCACGTAATGACGCTTGTAAAAAGACAACAAAGGAGTAGCCGCAAAATCAAGCATTGCCGCAACTCTTGCAATCCTCCCCGCTAAAATACGCAAAGCAGTTTCATGCGCGAAAAAATTGTGCAAAGGCTTCGAGTCGTATTGTCGCACGCACGCCTTGGGCCTTGTGCCGTACAAATTGGCCAAGTCTGTAGCGGTAACCGACAAAACCGCTTTTTTTGAAATCGCGCGAAAAGCGTTTTCCAAGAAAAACACAGGGGTTCCGAAGGGATCGATTTCCACAAAGTCAAATTTTTCACTTGAATTCAAGAAAAACCGGTTCAAATCCGATTCAACAACTTTCATTTGCACGCGTTTTGGAATTTTGTTAAGCTTCAAGTTTGCCTTTGCCATTTTAGTTGCAACAGGATTGGCGTCAACCAAAACAACTTTTTTGACTTTAGATTCAAGCGCATAACGAATCCCTCTTGCTCCAAGGGAAGACAACCCGTCCAACGCGTTTGCGCCTGTCAAACGCTTCAAAGACGCTTTCAAAGCAAGTGTTGACAGCAAGCGATTGAATGCCATTTGGGGATTGTAAAACACTTCCTGGCCAAAAGGGTTTTCCAAACTTTGCCTTGGCACGCGCAAAACGGCTTTTCCTTCAACAGTTTTAACGGCCTTCATTTTTCTTTCCAAAAACCCCCTTCTTTGTTTTTAAAGCCGGTGCATTCTTTTATACTTGCGCAAACCAAAACTTGTTCGGTCTAAACAAAAACGGTGAAAAAAACAGCGATTCCGCAGCACTTGGAAGAGTACTTGGAAGCCTTGTGGGTGCTTCAAATTGAAGACAAGGCAAAAACTGTTAAAACCAACCAAATTGCCAGATTATTGGAAGTTAAAGCTTCAAGTGTAACCGAGGCCTTGGGCAAACTGGAAAAAAAAGGTTGGATAAAGCACGAAAAGTATTACGGCGTGAGCCTCACCGGCAAAGGCAAGATGCAAGCTGAAAAGGCCATAAGACGCCACCGTTTGGCCGAAAAATTGTTGATTGACATCCTAAGAGTGAACCCCAAACACGTTGAAAAAACCGCGTGCGGGTTCGAGCACTACCTTGATAAGAACGTTGAAGCGCGTCTTTGCGAAATCTTAAACCACCCGAACAAATGCATTCACGGCAAAAATATTCCAAAAGGAAAATGCTGCAAAAAGTAAAGGTTTAAAAACACCTTAACACCTAATTTTTAGGTAACCCTAAAAATTTAAGTGATGTTTAATGGAAATCGGACTTGACGGAATACTTGGCCTTATGATTATCGGAGCAGTGCTGTGGGAAGTCCTCGAACACGGCGGGCTTTGAAAAATTAAAAGGTGCAACTGCTTTGGTATTATTCCTTGGGGAAAGTTTTCTTCCGTCTCTTCTTATAACTTTTCGCGAAACCTTGGAGGCCGCGCTGGTAATCGGCATAATCCTGGCTTTCTTGGAAAAAACGCGGAACTTCAAATACAACAAGCACGTTTACCTTGGCGCGGCAGGAGGAATAGTCGCAAGCCTTGTTTTAGGAGTGCTCTTCGGCGATATTTCGAAGGTCTTGCGCGGAGTAAGCGCGGAATTGTTTGAAGGCGGAGTGCTTCTTTTTGCAGCAGTGCTTTTGACTTGGATGATTTTATGGATGTTCAAACAAACACACATACGCCAAGAAATAGAAGGCAAAGTCAAAGTCGAACTTGACGAAGGGCATGCCGTCGGCCTTATGGCGTTCGTGTTCGTGTCGGTTTTCCGCGAGGGCATTGAAACGGTTGTTTTCTTGAACGCTGCGGCTTTTGCAGCAGAAGGCGCGTCTTTGACAGGCGCTGTAGCAGGAATAGCCGCCGCCGTAATACTGGCGTTTTTGTTGTTTGAAACCGCAATGCGAATTGACTTGAAGTTTTTCTTCAACGCCACAAGCATTTTGCTCGTTTTATTTGCAGCAGGACTTGTCTCGCACGCAGTGCATGAATTTGAAGAAGCCGGGGTTTTAGAAGAGCAACCTCCTTTGTGGGACACAAAAGCTCTTTTGGATGAAAAATCAGCACTTGGAAGCGTTTTCCGCGTTTTGTTAGGCTACGACGACCGACCAACTCTTTTTCAAGCAATAGGCTACGCGGGATACATTGTTTTAGTGGGCCTGGCGTTTTTGAACATAGATCGGCTGCACAAAATCATCTGAAAATCCTTTTTTGCCTTTTTAAGCGGTTTATTCAAAAATTCCCTTAACACGCTAATTTTAAAAGCGAAAAAATTCACATTTAACTACTGGGCAATCACAAAAAAAGAAGGCGAAGGTGGATTGGTAAATTGGGAAAGGCGAAGCTGGTAGTGTCGGATTCCTGCATGAAAAAGCTCGAGCCAATCATGCAAAAAGCCGCTAATTTTCTCAAAAAGGCGATTGACGAAAAAACGCCGGTTCGCGTGAAGTTTCACGACGACTGCGACGGAGTGTGCAGCGGCATAGCAATCACACTTGCACTGCAAACTTACCGGAAAAAGAAGGGCTTGCCTGAAAAACTTGAGTGCGGAGACAATGCAATTGAGAGCTCGCAGGCACACTCGGCCATTTACCTTGAAAAAAACGCTTTTGAAGACTTGAAGGCTTGCGCGAGTTTCGATAAAAAACCGTTGTTCGTGTTGCTGGACTTTGGTGCAAACAGTGAAAGCATTGGCGCGTTGAACTCGCTGAAAAACGCGGGAGCCAAACTCGTTGTAATCGACCACCACCCGCCTGCAAAAGAAGTTTCAAAAATAGCGGATTTCTTTGTTTCCTCGCACGCGCACGATAAAACAGGAGGGCACTGCGCGGGGCTTTTAGCAACCCAAACAGCGCACTTCATTGACAAAAGCGTTGCGGAAAAGTACGCTTGGTACGCTCTTCAAGGGGACAAAAGCCCTCTTGCAAAAAACACCGAGTTCAAAGAAGCCGTTGCGCTGGATTACTTGGTTCATCACTCTGAAGCAGGGACAAGCGCGGAGTACTACGCGGAAAAACTTGAAGACGAACAGGCAATTGAAATTGCCTGGAGGCTTGCAAAAAGAAGCGAGCAAAAGGTTTTGGAACACGCAACGAGGCACTTGACGGTTAAGGGTTGCGACTGCGATTTGAAATTCGTCTTGGTTGACTTGGAAAAAATAGTTAAAACGGGAACTTACCCGTCCAAGGGAAAGGCAATAAATGCCGTGCATATAATGGAAAGTGAAAAACTTGAAAAGCCGGTTGTAAGCTTTGGCTACACAAAGCAAAGCGTGTCGGTGCGCGCCAACGATTTTGCAACGGACACCGGTTTCCGCGCAAGCAATGTGATCAAGCAGTTGAAAAAAGAGTTTGAACGCGGAATTACAAGCGGGGGAGGACACGATGCTGCCGCAAGCATTCGCTTCGAGGAGGACTACCTTAAACCGATTTTAATCCGCTTTCAGGAACTTTCGTGCAACCAGTTGGAACAACACGTTGCAAAACACGGGCCTTGCCAATGCGGCGGAAAAGTTTGCTGAACAAAAAAAATCAGAGCGAGAAAGTGTTTCCGTTGTAAGATATTTCCACGCCGGCCTTTTTCGCGGTAGTTTTCCCGATTACCTCTGCAAAACCTTCTTGTTTTTTGTTGAAAAAATCGCACACGCAGTCGGCGTCTTCTTTTGATACTATTAATGCAAAGCCCCAGCCCATGTTGAACGTGCGAAACAACTCCTGGTTGGAAACCTTGCTGCCTATTTTTTCCGCGGCCTTTTGAATCAGGGAAAAAATTGGCTGCGGACTAAAATTGTCAAACGAAAAGCCTACTGGAGAATACTTTGAAATGGCTTTGAATTTCATGAAGGCGTCTCCGGTTATGTGGACTGCCGCCTTCACCTCGTACTCTTTGGCGCACTGCAAAAAGTCTTTGGCGTATATTTCAGTAGGAGTCAACGCTTCAAAAACCAGTTCCTGCTCCAACTCGTCAGGCTTGTCGAAAGTATCGAAAGCGCCTCCCCACTCCTTGAACAACGCCCTGCGCGCAAGGCTTATTCCGTTTGAATGAAGCCCGCTTGAACGCAGGCCGACAACTGCATCTGTCGCTTTCACGTTTTTTGCGTCAATAACGTCTTTTTTTTCTACGCGGGCGTAACAGGAGAAGTTTGCGTGGTAAGGGTTGTCGCTTATTCCGTTTATAAGAAGGGGAACGTCAGCTGTTTCTCCGCCGACAACCCGACAGCCGGCTTTCAGAGCTCCTTGTTTTATGCCTTTTAGAATCTCGGACAACAACTCGGGCTCGGAGTGGTGAACGTCGATCGCGTTTACAACGTCAATGGGCGTGGCGCCGCACCTGATTGCGTCGTTTGCCACCATGGCAACCCCGTCGATTCCAATGGTGTCGTGTTTGTCTGCAAGTTGTGCAATCAGCACTTTGGTTCCGATGCCGTCAGTTGAAAGCAGGTAATAACCGCCTTGTTCGTCGGGTAACAGGTTGTTGAAAGGCAGCCTGAGTGTTCCGTTTGGAAGGGTTTCAGCGAACAAATCGAATTTTTTGGCTTTTTCACGCGAGTTTCTGTTTACCCCGCTTGAAGCATAAGAAAGCTCTCTGGCCATTTTTTCAAAATCAACTTATACGCTTTAATATTTGCACTCTCCAAGTTTATTATAACCATTCATCTTCTTTTTTCAAAAAAATCTAGGGGTTTTTGAAAGGTGGAACAAAGCACTAGAATCAAGGTTTTCTTCAAACAAAACGCCGCGGACTCTGAAGGAGAACGCGTGAAAAAAGCGGTTGAAGACGACTTGCAAATTCAACTGCAAAGCGTTAAAGTTGCAAGCGTTTACGAAGTGCGCGGGCTTGAAAAAAACGATTTTGAAGAAGTTGCAAGCAAGCTGTTCACAGACCCCTTAACGCAGGAATATGTTATTGGAACCCGAAAAGGAGAGGAATGCAACTGGGTTGTCGAAGTTTCTTTGAAAAAAGGCGTTACGGACAACGTTGCACGTACTGCCGTCATCGGAATAAAAGACGTTTTGAAAAAGGACTTGCCGTTGTCTGTGCGCGCTTTGAAGCAATACTCTTTTTCCGGTGAATTGTCCGAAGACCAAGTCAAAACAATCTGCAACGGACTTTTGGCAAACGAGCTGATTCAAAACTACAAGTATTGGAAGTGTTGAAAGGTTGACAAAAAGCATTTCAAAGATTAAAATTACAGGGCTAACCAACGACGAACTTGTAGGCCTAAGCAGAAAACTTCTGCTCTCGCTCAACTTGAGTGAAATGAAGGCGATTTGCAAACACTTTGAAAAACTTGAACGCGACCCGACGGACGCCGAACTTGAAACAATTGCACAGACTTGGAGCGAGCACTGCAAACACAAAGTTTTCAACTGTACCATTGATTACGAACACGAAAACAACAGGGAAACGATAAACAGCTTGTTTAAAACGTTCATAAAGGCAGCAACTGAAAAAGTCGCAGACCAAAAAAAAGGCTTTTTGGTGTCTGTTTTTTCCGACAACGCTGGAGTGGTTTCTTTCAACGAAAACTTCGACGTAGCATTCAAAGTTGAAACGCACAACCATCCAAGTGCTTTGGACCCCTTCGGAGGCGCGGGAACCGGCATAGGCGGGGTAATCCGCGACGTTCTAGGCGTTGGCCTTGGGGCAAAACCCGTTTTCAACACCGACGTCTTCTGCTTTGCACCTCCGGATGTTCCGCGCGACAAGGTTCCAAAAAGTATACTCCACCCCAAACGCATTTTCAAAGGCGTGGTAGACGGAGTAAGATCTTATGGCAACCCCATGGGCATCCCAACGATCAACGGCAGCATTCACTTCGACGAAAGATACTTGGGAAACCCCTTGGTGTACTGTGGAACAAGCGGCGTGATGCCCAAAGGAATGCATGAAAAAGGCGCGAAAGAAAATGACGCCATAGTCGTTATAGGCGGAAGAACCGGGCGCGATGGAATACACGGGGCAACGTTTTCAAGCGCGGAACTTGAAGAAACAACGTCGTCTTCAGCAGTGCAAATAGGCAACCCTATCGAAGAGAGAAAAGTATTGGACGTGCAACTGCAAGCACGCGACAGACGGCTTTACAACTGTGTTACGGACTGCGGTGCCGGAGGCTTTTCATCTGCAGTCGGCGAAATGGCGGAAAAACTCGGGTGCGAGGTATGGCTTGAAAAAGCGCCTCTTAAGTACGCCGGGTTAAAACCGTGGGAAATCTGGGTGTCCGAAGCACAAGAAAGAATGGTTTTTTCGGTTGCGCAAGAAAAAGTCAAGGAATTCAAAGAGTTGTGCGAAAGCGAAGATGTTGAGTTTACAACAATCGGAAAATTCACGTCAAGTGGGAAGTTGCTTGTAAAATACGAAGATGAAACAGTGTGTGATTTGGACATGAAGTTTTTGCACGGCGCAGTGCCCGTCGAACAAAGAAAAGCAACGTGGAGGAAAAAAGACGAGGCAAACCCGTCAATAGAAGAACGCGACGAGTTGACAGGTGACCTTAAAAAAATTCTTTCAAACTGGGACGTTTGCAGCAAGGAATGGGTGGTGCGGCAGTACGACCACGAAGTGCAGGGAACAAGCGCGCTAAAGCCTTTGGTCGGAATAAAAAACGACGGGCCAAGTGATGCAAGCGTTGTAACGCCTGTTTTAGGCTTGAAGAAGGCAATTGGCGTGTCAAACGGAATTAACCCTCATTACGGAAAAATCGACGCGTATTGGATGGCGGCAAGTTGCATTGACGAGGCCTTGCGCAACCTTGTTGCAACGGGTTGCCCGCCTGACAAAGTGGCCATTTTAGACAATTTCTGCATGGGTTCCCCGCAAAACCCCGAAGTGTTAGGGGACTTGGTGCGCGCGTGCAAAGCCTGCTACGATTTTGCAACAGTGTTTGAAACGCCTTTCATCTCCGGAAAAGACAGTTTCTACAACGAGTACAAGCTTGGAGACGATACTATTTCCATTCCGCCGACTCTGCTTATATCCGCAATCGGAGTGTTTCCAAACGCGGAAAAAACAGTAAGCATGGACGCAAAACAAGCGGGAAACTCAATTTACGTTCTTGGTGAAACCTTTGACGAAATGGGCGGCTCCCAATATTACCTGACACGAAAAGTCAGCGGTGGGAAGGTGCCGCGGGTGAATGCAAAAAAAGCCAAGGCCTTGTTTGAAGCATTGCATTTGGCTGTTTCGTCCGGTCTTGTTGCCTCATGCCACGACTGTTCCGACGGGGGCTTAGGAGTTGCTTTTTCTGAAATGAGTTTTGCAGGAGAACTTGGAATGAACGTTGACTTATCGAAAGTTCCCAAAGGAGAAGAAATTTCACGAAACGACACTGTTTTGTTCTCGGAGTCTAATTCCCGTTTTGTAGTTGAAGTTGAAATAGGAAAGGAAAAAGAGTTTGAAAACGCTTTGAAAGGAAACGCTTTTGCAAAAGTAGGGCAATTGACAGAAAATGAAGACTTCAAAGTAACCGGTTTGAGGGGAGAAACAGTTGTGCGAACAAAAAACGCGGAATTAAAACAAGAATGGCAAAAGCCGATGAAAAAGTGGTAGAAAATGAGCAAGGCAAAAGTTTTGGTGTTGAAAAGCCCTGGAACGAACTGCGATGTTGAAACCGCCTTTGCATTTGAACAGCAAGGGACGCAAGTTGAAAAACTGCATGTTAACAACCTGATAAAAAACCCCGCAAAGATTGGCGAATTTCAAATACTGGCCGTGCCGGGCGGTTTTTCCTTCGGCGACGACATTGCAAGCGGCAAGGTTTTGGCAAACAAGCTGTCTTTTTCTCTGGAAGAGCAAATGAAAAACTTCATTGAAGAAGACAAACTCGTGCTTGGCATTTGCAACGGCTTCCAAGTGCTTGTAAAGGCGCGGCTGCTTCCGGGTTTTGAAGCAATTGACTTGACACAGCAAGCCACCCTCACCTACAACGATTCAGGTAAGTTTGAAGACCGCTGGGTGAGGCTCAAAAAGGTCTCCGACAACTGCATTTTCACAAAAGGAATAGATTTTTTGGACGTTCCGATTCGCCACGGGGAAGGGAAATTTGTATCAGGCCAAAGAGCTCTTGCAAAACTTAAGGAAAACAATCAAATAGCCTTCAAATACGTTGGTGAAAAAAACGAGGAAAACCCTGCGTATCCCTTCAACCCCAACGGGTCGGTTGACGGAATTGCCGGAATTTGCAATATTCAAGGCAATGTTCTGGGTTTGATGCCTCACCCCGAGGCTTTTCTTTTCGCCCACAACCACCCGCGCTTTTTGCGAAAAGAAGCAACTCAAGGCGCTGGTGCAAAAATCTTTGAAAACGCGGCGAGGTTTGCCGAAGAAGCATTGGTTTGAAAACCAAAGCGTTTTTTAGCATCGGAGAAGTTGTAAAACTCATGGCGTTAAAAATTGACTTCAAGTCGTTGAACTTTTTCAGGCCTCGAAAAAGGCCGGTCCATGAAATGAAGTGGCCTCTTCCGGAAGAAAAGAGGACCGTGCCGATTCAAGACCCTGAAAAAATCATTGGAAAATTGAGAAAACTAGCGTTGTTTACAAGCGGAGGACAGTTTTTAGACGTTGTGCACGCCAAGCAGTACGGCAACGGAGTAATGGCGTACTTCATCATTCGAACAGACAAGAGAACCGAAAAAGAAAAAGTGTTTTTTGAAGGTTGGATGCTGCAGGAATCCGAAAAACTGGGAATGGACGTTGCAATAGGCCCCGAGTTGATGGAAAACTTGGAAAAACTGGGTTACAAACAAGCCTTTCCCCGGGAAGAAACGCTTTGGCAGTTCAAGCACGCTGCTTTGTCAATAAACGTTTATGAAATAACCAACTTCGGCGCTTTTTTGGAAATCAGCATTCCCCAAACCAAGCTGGACAAGACTAGAAAGCACGATGAAAAAGTCGCCGACAAACTGTTGGAACACTTGAAAGTGAAAACGGAAGAAGTTTTGCCAACCGACGTTACCAGCCTGCAGCTTGCGGCAATGCTTCAAATGCAACAAGGGCAAAAACAACAAGGAGAAAACTTCAAGTTAGGGGAGGAAACCGGCCAATAACAGTTGTGCCGCGAATTATTTTTTTTTTGAAAAAAAAAAGTTAAACTGACCATTGAACTTGAAGTAAACTCCTTAAGTTTGCAGTAAAAAGTAGCCTTGGAGTTAGTCTTCGTCGTCTAGTTCTTCTTCATCCCAATCTTCATCTTCGTCTTCCCAGTCTTCTTCTTCGTAATCGTCGTCTTTTGAAACACGCATAGGAACAATGCTCATAAGGCGGGCTTTCACCTCCTAAACAAATCGCATTTACATAGAGCGAAAATGCTTTTAAAACCATTCTTTAGTCGTTCAAGGCACTTTGGGGAAAATTTTTTTGTCCAAAACCGCGTTGGAAAAGTCGACGGCATCGCTTTCGCCTTTTTGGATTCTTTGCAAAACGATTTTTGCAGAAAAAGGCTTTGAAAAATTTATTTGAACTATTTTGGTTTTCGGGTAATTGCTTTCGGTTTTAAGAAGGCAGTAGTCCAACGCTTCTGCAAGCAAGTTTTCCTTAATCTTCTTTTTTGGGTACTTGCGCGCGTTCATTCTTCTTTTCAAGACGGACGGCTCTGCCCTTAACACGAGCACCGCGTCGGAGGGAATGAAAAACTCGCATGCAAGATGACCCTCTGCGACAAAGCTGTTTTTTTTTAAAAGCTCTTTTTTCAAGTATTTCCCAAGCTTGTCGACGTTCACTAATTTTTCGCGAACTCCTTTTTGCTTGGAGTAAAACTTGCGTTTTAAAGCCACTTTGTTCAAGTCAATTAGTTCGGCGTTTAAAAGCCTTGAAATCTTTTTTGCCAAAACGGTTTTTCCGCTTCCCGGACTTCCGGTAATTACGAGTTTCATTTCAGTCGAACCGTGTCCAGGTTCATTGGAACGCGCGTTTCCACCCGCATCATGCGGTTTACCGTCCGTGCCAGGTCGTCGCACTTGTTTTCGTCGCCGTGCATCATGAAAACGCGGGACGGCTTCGGCCTCAAATTTTTTACGAATGACAACAACTGTGAACGGTCGCTGTGGCCTGAAAAGCCGTCTGCAGTGTGCACGCTAAGGTTAATTTTCACCGAGTCAACCTTGTTGGCAGCATTCAACACCGGCACTTCACGGTGGCCGTTTTGAATCTTTCTCCCAAGAGAGGTTGCCGCCTGATAACCCACAAAAATAAGAGAGTTTTTGGGGTCCTCGGCCATCATTCTCAAAAACTCGACGGACGGCCCGCCGGAAAGCATTCCTGAAGGCGCCATGATAACGCAGGGGTCGCCTTCCTCGGCAATGCTTTTTCGCTCGTCCGAAGTTGTTACGTTGGAGAACATGGGTTTGTCAAACGGGGAATCATTTTGCAAAACGCGGCGTTGAATGTTTCTTCGCAAATACTCGGGGTAAACAGTATGAATGGCGGAGGCCTCCTTGCTCATGCCATCCAAGTAAATCGGAATGCCCTTGTCACGCAAGTGTTCTTCAAGCACAAGCATTATTTCCTGCGCGCGTCCTACTGAAATAACCGGAATCAGCACTTTTCCCCTGCGCCGTATTGTCTCCATTACCGTGTTTATGATTTTTCCCTCGGCGTCCTCCAACTTCGGCTTGACGTCTTCTTTTCCTCCGTACGTGCTTTCCATAAGCAACGTGTCCACTCTTGGAAAACGCAAGTCTGCCGAATCAAAAAGCCTTGTTCTTCCGAATTTTATGTCGCCTGTGTAAACAAGGTTGTGCAAGCCCTCGCCTATGTGCAAGTGCACCATGCTGCTTCCAAGAATGTGGCCCGCGTTGTAAAAAGTGAACCTGATTTCGGGGGTGACGTCCGTAACTTCGCCGTAGTCCCGCGTGATAACCCTGGAAAGCTCTTTTTTAACGTCTCGCTCGCCGTAAGGCGACTTTTTGCCCTCGCTGTTCAACACGTTTATGCTGTCTTGCTGAAGCAAGACCATCAAATCGCGAGTCGGGGGAGTGCAGTACACCGGCCCGTCGTACCCGTACTTGTAAAGATAAGGCACGAATCCCGAGTGGTCCAAGTGCGCATGAGTAATTATCACCGCGTCAATTTGTTCCAAGGCAAGGTTCATTGCACTCAGATAAGGATAAGCCCTTGCCGGTTCGGACGTGTCAACGTTGAGCCCGCAGTCAACCAAAACATTGCTGTTGGGAGTTTGAAGCAGCATGCATGAGCGGCCGACTTCCTTAAAGCCCCCTAACGCGGTTATTTTGACCCAATCGCAATTCTTGCTGGGCTCAAGCATTTTCTTTCCCAAGCCAAGCAAAAACTTTCTGCGTTCGCCTGATGACTTCACAAGAGCGTTTCGAATTGCGCGTTCAACTTCGGAAGGTGAGGTGGGCGAGCGTAAAACTTTAGGGCTCCAACCCGTGTTAAGCATTATTGCCTTCAAAACCACGCCGCCTTTGCCGATTACAAGCCCTGGTTTCAAGGCTTCAACGTTCACTTCGTTGAACGCGGGGTCAAAAATGATGTTTTGCACTCCCGCGTCAACTGGAATCAAACCCTTTATTTGCGCCAACGCCTGCTCTTGCGGCATCAAAGAAGACGAGTCGCTCCTCAAAACTATTTTTTTGCGGATCTTTGCGGCAATTTTAGTAATCAAATTGGAGTCTTTGTAGAACTCGTTGATGCTCTTCAAGTACAAGACCACTTGCGGGCCTTCGATTTCAACTTTGGTCAACCCGCAAGGCGCAGGCAAAACCGAGGAAATGGTTTCGTGCAGTTCCTTCAAGCCGTTGTTATTAGAATACAAAACGTTTTTCCACCCAAAAAAAATCTTCGTCACAAAAAAGTGTTTGTTAACCCCAAAGTTAAAAGTTGAAATTAATCCGACTAGTTCCCTTGGAAAAAAATGATTTATTGCAATTCGATGGGAGTTTTTTTCAAAACTTGCAACCCCTTCTTAAAGAAAAAAAATGAAAACGTTGTTTGTCTTAGCTGTTTATTTTTTGGTCCACCTGGTCTTTTGGAACCCGTTTAAGTCCGTTTTGGGTTATTGCCACCAAGTCTATGCCTTCGCCTGTAGCGTTGTCCCGCTTCATTGCAGCGTTTACCGCTTTTGCCGCAAGCCTCAAGGCGTCTTCCTCGTTCATTGACTTTTTGAAGTGCTCGTCCAAAACACCGTAGGCAACAACGCTTCCAGAACCAGTTGAAACGTAGTTTTCCTCCAACAAGCCTCCAAATGGGTCTAAATCGAAAAGCCTTGGTTTAGAGTCAACGCCTGCCACGATTATTTGAACCAGGTACGGAAAAAACTTGTTTCCCTGCAAAACGTTTGCAAGCAGTGTGGAGGCTCCTTGAACGGTGAGTTCTCTTCCGCGGGAGTACTTGTACAACTCCGCCTCGGCCTTTAAAACACGGGCAAGTTGCTGGGCGTCCCCCACGCTTCCTGCCATAGTCAAGGCAAGGCGATCGGAAACCGGTTGAATTTTTTCAACGTCTTTAGCGGCAATGAAAGTGCCCATTGTAGCGCGTTTGTCTGCTGCAAGAACCACTCCGTTATCGAAAACGATTCCAACGGTAGTGGTTCCCTTCATAATTTTTTTTTCGTCGGTCATAACAATGACATCCTCTTTTTCGTTTTTGAAATAAGATTTTAAAAAAAATCACAAAAAAAAGGCGTAAAGCGGTTTTTTTCTCTTCAAAAACACACTGCAAGTACAACGTTCAAATTAAGCGAAAAAAACAGGTGTTTTTTTTCAAAACCAGATTGCCTTATCCAACCTTATGCATAAAAGACTTTTTAAGGCTTTTCACAAAGAAGCGTATTTTTTTGAAAACTTTCTTGCCTCGCGCGTTTTGGCGTTGGCCGTTTCCATAACCGACAAAAGTTCTACGAAGTGGCTTTCGTAATACTTTTTGTCTGACTGCATTCTCTCAAGGTGAAGAGAGTAATACCTCGTGGAGGCTTCGCGGAACTTGTTGTCGTTACGCTTCATTTTCTCGTATTCTTTTGCGGAAAAAGCAGGAAACACTCCGCTTAAGTGGATAAGGTTGACGTCAAGCAAGTCGAAAACCGACTTCAACTCGCCTTTCAGCTCCTCTGAAAACCTCGGAGAATCCGGCAAGGCCGCCCTTAAGTCTTGTGCAAAGACTTTGCCTAAGTCCGCTAATTGCTCTATTGAATTTGAAATTCTCACCAAAAGCGCGGTTTTCATGGCTTCGTTTTTGTCAAGCTTGCGCTTTGAAAGGAGTACTATTGCCGCTTCGATTTTTTCATCCAAAAAGTCGTTCAAAGCCTCTAATTTCACGACCCTTTGAAGCTTTTTGTCCTCGAAGTCAGCTAAAAGAGTCGACGCTTCCTCAAACAGCCTGCGCGTCACAATAAGCGAATAAGACAATTCTTTTTCAATGATTTTGAAAGCGTGCTTGTTGCCTTCTGGCAACTGTTCCTGCAAAAACTTTGTTTTAATCAGTATTTCCTCTTCTTTTCCTGGAACAACTCTTTCGATGACTTTCTTGAATTGGTTTAGGAATACTAAGAAAACTATCAAAGTAAGGACGTTGAAGACCAAGTGTGCGTTTGCAACCTGTTGAGCCACGCTTCCTCCAAAACTCTCCACCAAACCTGCAAGAGGGCCGATGAATGGAAAAAACAACAACGCGCCTCCCAAATTGAAAAACAAGTGCGCTACTGCTGAGCGTTTTGCGTGCAAGCTCATGCGGGAAGACGCAAAAAAAGAAGTTATAGTGGTTCCAATGTTTGTTCCAAGAAGAAGCGGAATGCCCTGCGAAAGGGTGATCAAGCCTCCTGAGGCAAGCAAAACCACAACGCCGGTTGTAACAGAACTCGACTGCACAATGGCGGTGAAAACAAGGCCTGCCAGAACCGCGACAAAAACGTTTGACAAAGAAGAAAAGTAGTTTATTACAACGGGATCTGTTTTGAAGGGCTCTATTGCACTTGACATGAGCGTCAAACTGAAGAAAACAAGTCCAAAGTAAAACAAGGGCTTTCCCAAAAACTTGTATCTGCCGCCAACAATGCTTGTCAGGAAACCAAGTATAATGAAAACCGGTGCAAAAGACGTGAGTTTCAAAGCAACAAGCTGTGCGGTAATGGTCGTGCCAACGTTTGCGCCGAAAATTACTCCGAGACTTTGGGCAAACGAAATCGTTCCGGCGTTCACAAGCCCTACTGCAATGATAGTCGTCGCCGTGCTCGACTGAACCATTGCAGTAACAAGCGCACCTAAAACTGATCCTTTAAGCGGGCTCTGCGTAAGGCTTGAAAGAATTTCCCTGAACCTTTGTCCTGCAACTTTCTGGATTTCACTGCTGAAGTTTTCAATGCCGTACAAAAAAAGAATCAACGCTGTTGCAAGCGCAAAAACCAATTCAAATACCAAATTACGTCAGGCCCCCCGTTAAGGTTGCACCCATTCTATTTCGTAGTACTCGTACTTGCTTTTGGGCACTTGGATTCTTTTTACTCGGTAGTAGGTGATTGCTGTTTCGCGGTCGCATATTGCAAGTACGAGGTCCAAACCGAGTTTTTTCGCTTTTTGAATTGCCTGGGCAAGCTCTGCACCGCCTATTTCCTCTTCTTCTGAAAGCGCAAGCATTACGAATTTGGGCCCTCCGTTTTTAGGCGTTTCAATCTCGGCTTTTTTTCGGTGGTAAAGCAAGAAGTCAAGTTCCGCGGCAACTTCTTTTTTAACCCCTGGAATTGCCAAAATAAACGTTTTTTTAACTCCGTGGGCGACTCTTATTGCGCGGGCCCACTCCGAGATAAGAAGCTTGGCTTCGCGGGGAAATACCTGGATTACGTGTTTTGAGTGCATCCACTGCGAGGTTTCAAGGGTTGGCAAAGCCCCTGGAAAGTAAAGCCGAAAGTGCGTGCCGAATTTGAATCCTGTTTTCAGCACGAACCCGTGCAGGCGCCAGTCTTCGTACACTTCGTAAAGAGACAAAAAGTCGCTTCTGCGCCTCAATGCTTCCTCGACGAGTTTTTTGCGGTTTATGTTGAGCTTGAACTTGCAGTGCTTCATTAAAAACAGGGTTTCGTACGCGTCGAGTTTAAGGAACTTTCCGTGCTTTTTCGCCTTGTAGGTTCCGTACTGACCAAACCAATGCTCTTCATAAATTTCCTTGCCTTCCTCATGGTCGATTATGCTCATAAGGTCGTCGGAGAAAAACAATCCCCTGCTTTTTACATTGAATTTTTTGAAGTCTCCACTTGGATATTTTATCACCGGACTTCGACCGTAGTTTTTAACGGCTTCCTTAATGGGACGCGGAATTATTCCTCGGTCGCGCCAGTCTCGAAAGCAAAAGTAGCGGGCCAAAAACTTTTTGTTGTCCTGGAATTTTTCCGCCAAGACGTTGAATGAAACCTCTTTTCCCTTAAAATTGCAGGAAGCGTTGCGCACGTCAATCAAGTATAACGCTTCCTCTGGCAAAAGCTGCAACTGTGTTTTTTTTCCCTGGTATTCGACTCCGAAAAAACCCCGGTCAAGTGCCTGCACGCTGATAAGGTCGCGCACTATTACTTTTTTGTCTTCGTACTCAAAAGAAACGGCCATTTTTCAAACAACTATCTTTTGAATATTTTTTTTTCTTCTTAATGTTTAAAACGCCAAGTAGAGTAATAAAAGCGAGTGTTTGAACTATGTCAAAAGTGTTTTCGACAAGGGCGCAGGCTGCCCTTGAGTATATGCTGATAATAGGCGTCAGCCTTGCAATTTTGCTGCCCTTGTGGCTTTACGCGAATTCATCAATTGAGGACACAAAGGCAAGCTTGCAGATTGCCTACGCTCGAAACAGCCTCAATAAAATCGGGGAAGCTGCTGACGCTGCTTTTGTTGAAGGGCCCCCTGCAAAGTTCTCCCTTTACCTTACTTTCCCCCAGGGAATTGAAAGCACTTCGGTTTCAGGACGGGAAGCTTCAATGCGGCTTAACTTGCTGGACCGGCCAGGATCGGTATCCGACGTTTTCGTTTCAACAATCGGAAACATGACAGGAACGCTTCCAACGCAAAGCGGGCCTTTGAGGCTCTTTGTCAAAGCAGAGTACAATTCGACAAACGGAGAGAACTACGTTAACATCACCGAAACCCCTTGAAATAAACGCGGAGATAAATTTTGGAAACGAAGGCTTTCTCGATGAAATTTCTTGGAACGCGGGGACAACCCTCAGTTGAAATGATTACGATGGTAAGCTTGCTCGTCATAATCCTAGCCGGCTTTTCACTTGTCGCCTTCCAAAACTACAGCGAGTTTGTTGTTGACCGTCAATTCATTGAAGCGAAGGAAGTTGCAAGGCAAGTTGCAACGGAGATAAACACTGCAATAAGCGTTGGCTCCGGGTACGGCAGAATGTTCGCCTTGCGCGAAAGTTTTTACGGAGGCGAAGACTACGTGGTGAGAACTCTTCCAAACGATCAGGTGGTTGAAATAACTTGGGGTTCCTACAGGTACACCGTTCCCATTCTTTCATCAAACGTTGAAGAGAAAACGCTTGTAAACGGTAACAACACTATTTCTAATCAGGGAGGTCTGATAAAACTTGCGTGAGAGCAAACGCGGACAAGTTTTCACAGGAGACTTTGTTTTAAGCGTATTCGTGTTCTTGATCATTGTAACCGTCGCAGGCGTTTTTTGGAACAATTTAAACGACAGCATAACTGCTTCCGAAAACCGCAAAGACTTGGAGTTTGCAACACTTGTTGCATCGGAGTCCCTTATACGCACGTCAGGCAACCCCTTCAACTGGAGCAACGACAACCTTAGCGCGGTAAAAAGCATCGGGCTGGCCGTCAACGCTCAAAACCAGTCTGCCGACAGCCACATCATCAACGCAAGCAAGGCAGTAATGCTTGTCAGGTTAATGGAAGACAATTACAGCTTCGCTAAAAATGTTTTAGGACTCGGAGCTTTTGAATTCGGGTTTTCAATAACAAACAAATCGGGACAAGTGGTGAACGCCTCGTGCGAAGTGGGGTGCTGGTGCGGAAGCCCTTGTTGGAAGTCGCTTAATTACTCGACGTTTGACAGCGTGCAGGCAGACGACGCGGCAGTAATCAGACGTATTGCGATAATAGACGTTGCAATTGAAGGCGACTTTAGAACAAGGAAAGTCGTGAACGTAAACGTGTTTGGGTGGAAAGAACCGTGAAGAAAGGGTTGGTGTTTACCTTGGACGCTATTTTCGCGCTGCTTATACTGCTTGCAATTATTCCGCTTGTTGAAAACGCGTACGTGCAAAGCGTTTCCCCATCGCTCATACACGAACAGTTGCACTTGCAGTCGGAAGACGTTTCAAACGTTCTTGTGAAAATAAAAACCGGGGAAGCACTCAACGAATCAACGGTACTGCAACAGCTACTGACAGAGCAAAGAATAACTCAAGACGACATGAGCCTGCCGTTGATTGAAGTCATAGGAAGATTCTGGGCAGCCAACACCACTGCGGACCTGGCAATAGCCCGCGACATAATTCAAGACGTTGTTGGAAATCTCACGCCGAAAAGCCTGGGTTGGGCAACTTACTTCGACCAAGACCAGATTACCGCGAACTTTTCCCCGCTTAATCTTTCGTTGTACGGCACTGCGGCAAGCAAAAGAATAGTTTCAGGGTTTGAAAAAAACAAGACATTAAGCGGCTGCATTGCGCGAACGTTTCTTGAGAGGGCAATAGGAAAACAGGCGGCCAAGTACTACTTCTTCGGAGGATTCATAGGACAAGGAAACGTCTCTGCAACAGTCCGCGGCGTTCCCTCGGATGCCAACATAAGTTTGATGTATCTGGAAGCAAACTTCGGCGACAACTTCACGCTGTACGTCAACGGCAACCACTGCGCTAATTTAAGCAAAAGCCCGGGAAACTATTCAGTTGACGCGTTCAGCTTAAACTCTTCAAGTTACCCGCAGTGCATTGGAAACGTTTCCAAAGGAGCAGACAACAATTTTTCAATAAACTTTTCAGGAAATGATTTGGAAAAACAGTTCATCGGCGGCGGGTTCATAAAAATCGTGTACGACACCGGGCAGTTGTCTTACACTCAGGCAAACCTTTCACGGTATTATTTTCCAGGGGTAAGCGGAATAATAAACAACTACGATTCATTCTACGTTCCTGGAAACGTAACCAACATAACCGCGTTCATTGACTACTACAGCAACTACAGCGTTTACTTCAACGTGGGCAACACCACGATTTTCAACCGTTCAGGAAGCACCTCAAGACAGAACTTCACCATAACCAACGCGTCTTTTGCCTCAAACTTCAGCGACGACTACTCTCAACTTGGAGGCCAAAGCGTGCCAATAAGAATCGGCATCGACCCCTTGGCGTTTGTAAACAGTACAACAATAGGAAACGCGGACGTCATTCTAATCACCGACTTGTCGGGAAGCATGTCCTGGCGCATTGACTCCAACACTGCAAGCGGAGCAAACACGTCTTGCACCGAATGCTCGGACTCCTGCATCAACGCGTCCAACGTGGTCCGCATAAACAAGGCAAAATGCGTTGACTTGGAGTTCGTAGACATTATTCTGAACAACAGCGGAAACCGCGTAGGACTCACGGGCTTCAACACCAACGCCGACACGTCTTACACTGGGCTTACCGCGGACAAAACAAGTCTGCAAAGCCAAATAAACGGGTACTCCGCAGGCGGGGGAACATGCGTTTGCTGTTCAATAAACCGCGCGTACGACTTGATCCAAGAGCCGTACTACGAAACCCTTGTGCCAAGGCAAAATGAGTGGAGTTACAACACGTCTTTTGCAACAAGCGCGCCTTGGAACGACGCCGAAGGAGACAACTGGACAACCATGAACTACAACGACTCATTGTGGTCGAAGGCAAACGCGTCATTGGGCTTTGGAGGAGTTGACAGCGACATCGGAAACAACCTCGTCTTGTTGTCAAACGAACAGCTCAACGCATCCGAATACGAATTGGCATACGGAAGCGTCATATCGGGAACCTTGGGGGACACAAACAAGTCGGATGGCACAAACGCCCTTGTTTTGAACGAAAGCCTGGTTCTTCCCCCTGTGTATTACTACAATGAAAGCGAGGGACAGTCGTCAACAACTTCTACTTCCTGGCAGGAAAAAACAAGACTTGATTTTTCACCGATAGACGGCAACTACTTGATTTTGGTTACCGCTGAAGTGCAAGGCTCTTCCAGCTCCCGCGACGTACAGCTTAGAATGACTATTGACGGCCAAACACACTCCGAAATCAACTGGGAACCGGACATATCCTCAAACTGGGAACCTTTCGTTTCCCACAAACTACGTTCACTTGACTCCTCTTCACACAACATTACAATAGAATACTCCTCAGAGAACTCCGGACAAACTACGAGAATACGCAACGCGAGAATAAGCGCAATAAGACTTGACGAGTACGTCTTGAACGAATCGGAATCCGAAAGCACGTTAACTTCCACGTATGCTGACAAAACGAATGTTTCCTTCACACCTTCAAGCGACGGGTACTACCTTGTAATTGCGACAGCGGAAGTAAAGGCGGGTTCAACCACATCCAGCATCGGCGCAAGGCTTCAAATCGGAAGCACCACTTACGACGAGGTAAACATTGAAGGCGAAAACAGCAACGAGTACAAACCCTTCGCCTCGCATTCAATTTACCAGTTTACTGCAAGTCCTCAAACAGTGCACCTGCAAGCATTCTCCGAAGGAGGAAGTGCAAGCAAAAGAATAAGACGCGCGAGAATTTCGGTTGTGCGACTGACCGACTTTCTGAATTACCAGTACCAAGAAAGCCTTTCCCGCACAACAACAACTTCAACCTCGTGGGTGAACAAAACAAGTCTGTCATTTACGCCTGCAAGTGAGGAAGACTACTTGATTGTTGCAAGCGCGCAAATCGATTACCCGACCCCGTCAAACTCCCGTTATCCAATGGCCAGAATGCTCGTCGACGGCGTCGAATACGGGTATATGCTCTGGGGCCTCTCAGACTCAAGCGACAAGTACAACTTTTTCTCAACAAAAAACATTTCGCTTTCCGCCTCACCACACACAATTACCATTCAATACCGAACACGTTCTTCAAGCTACGCAATTGGAATGTCAAACGCGAAAATCTCCGCAACGCGCGGGGGAACAACGCAGCAGTACCGCCTTGAAACCCGCTTCAACTCAACAACCCTTTCAGATGACCAGAACGTCAGTTCAATAAACGCCACCATAAGGTTCAATTCAACGCAGGCAGACAACTATTCCATAAGGTTATACGACTATTCATCGAACGCTTGGAACACCCAGTACTGTTCAACCGCACAAGTAGTACTGGCAAACCAATGGACAACAATGGACTGCAACGTCACTGCAAACGCTTCAAACTTCGTTTCCGCAAACGGAAAAGTGCAGGCAAGCCTAAACGCGCAAGCCTCTTCCGCCTACAACAACGTAAGCATAGACTTCGTGCAGTACTACCTTGAAACAACAAGCGGAAACTACTACTTCAGAAAAAACTTTTCAGTTGCAAACGCATCCGACATCATTTACCTTAACCTCTCAGTGTACTCTGACGACCGAGCAGAAATTTACTTAAACGGCGTGCTTGTAGACAACGACACACAACCACACCCCGCCTCGTACTGGAACCGCCAAATAAACGCGTCTTCAAGCTACCTAAACACCGGAGAAAACGTTTTGGCCGTCAAATTACGCAACCACGATTCAACAAGCGCAAAATTTGACTTGGAACTCAACGCGTCAAAAAGAAGAAACAAGTACATAATCGTGATGACCGACGGAATCACTGGCTATTCTTGCGCTTCAAGCGGCTGCAGCGGCAACAACACCGCAGGAACATGGGATTGCGGAGGCGGCTCCGGAGACTGCACCGGAAGCCAGTGCGACTGCGCCATTGACAACGCGAACTACAGCGCGTGCCGTGCAAGAACACTGCCCTCAACGCTTTACTCCGTGGGCTTTGGACCCATTTCAACCTGTCAAAACGGAAACCGAACCCTTCAAAACATCGCCACCTGCGGGGGAGGGTCGTACTATTCAAGTTCAAACGCGTCAGAACTTCAAAACATTTACAGGAGCATTGCAGAACAAATAGTAAACCAAAGCATCGTCTTCAGAACGCAAACAGCAAACGTTTCAGCAAACGTTTCAAACATGACTTTGTACCCGTCTTCTTACCTTGAATTCTCCTATCAGCCTTTTGCACAACCCCCCCAATACAGGCAGATAAAGCTGTCCGTGGAAACCGACGCTTTTGCAAACTGCACTGGAAGCTTTTTTGTTCCCCCAGCAGACAGCATTGAAGAAGCAAAAATCACATCCTACTCCGAAGACTACTGGACAAGCATTGTAATAGCACGCAACGGTTCCAACCCGTGGGGCAGTGCGTTCAACCTTTCAGTTTACGGGCAAAACTACACGTTCCTGGGAGACCCGTTTGTAGTAAACATTCCAACAAACCTTTTGAAAACCAACGCCACCAACTACGTTAACATTTCAACCGGCGCAGACTCTGCAAATACAAGCTCACAGTGTTCAACCAATAACAAGGCCATTTACTCCTACCGTATCACCCTCCAGTCATTTCTCTCGCCGGTGTTCGCAAATTGTACCGGAAGAAACGTAAGCGTTTACTTCGACAAAGACAACGACGCAGTCTCCGACGGAAGCGTAAACATTGCAATCGGACAAACACCAGTAAACACAACCCTTGTAACACCCGACCAATTAACCCCCTCAACAAACGCTGCCGACTACGCACTACTGCAACTTTTAGACTCGCTTAACTTCGACAACCAGACAAACAGCATTCAAACAAGCACAGGTAGATCAGGAACAAGCCAAAACCCGATAGACTTGGAAATTCCAAGCACTCTGAAAGTTGACACAACCGTACTCTCCGACATTCCCTACATGTGGGGCCCTGCGGAAATACAAGTAAGCATGTGGACTTGAAAAAAATGAAAAACAACAAAACCTTAATGGAAAAACGCCGCGGAGTTTTTTACTCTGTGATAACCCTCATGCTTCTTGCACCCTTAGTTGCCTACTCCTTGTTTTACCTTGAAACCACTCAAACAAACGTCAAAGAAGTAAGCGTAAAAATACGCGCCGACGAACTATCACACTACACTGAAAGCGCGGAATTGGACCTTGAACGATTCATGCGCATCTCTTCCAAAAACGCGTTGATTGCCCTTGTAAAATACGAGGAAGACCACAATGCAAGCGTTTCAAACGCATCATGCATACTCTCCTCATTGTCGTACTACGGCAACGTTTCAAACCAGTCTTGCACCGGAACAACGCTTTCTGCAAACATTTCGCTTCCCACCAACAACACTTTCCTCCTTTATTGGATAAACAGAACAGTGACCGCCGGAGCAAAATTCGGTTTCAACACCAACATTTCACTGCAAAACGCGTCTTTCAACATGAGCAACAGCTTCAACGTAAGCTATACGCTTGTAATGCAGATCAATTCGACAGAAAAAAGCAACCTCATGAACTTTTCAAAAACAGTAAGCAAAACAATCAACAGCTCCATAATCAACCTGGACGACCCATTGTTCCTCTCCAAAACACAAGGCTTAATCCGCCGAAGCATAACAACAAGCAACGCGACCCAAGGAGGAACAAACCTCTCAGCGTTCGTACGCGGAAAGTACTACCGCTCTTCCGAAAACTCCTCCAGCTTCTTAGACCGCCTCGAAGGCAGAACGCGCCTTTCCGGAAAATACGGAAACACAACCGGAATTGAAACCTTCGTATACGGCCCGGAACTCGAATCATACGACTTGCAAGTCAAAAACCAGTCGTCAATAGACTTCCAATACTTCAACGAATCCCTGCCAATAGGACAAGGGTGCACAATAAACGAAATGTCATGCGACGAGTTCTGGTGGTTCAAAATGGATTCATCAACTGCAAACAAGTACGGCGTAACACCAAACTGCACGAAGTGCCCAACATAAAAAGAAGGCATTTAATAACGAAAAAGCAGTGAACTAAAAAGAAAACAAAAAAAAGTGGGTTCAAACCAAATGCCGCCTGCAACAAAAGAAGACGTTGAAACCGTGATAGACCGCCTCTACGACTACGTGAAAATTAACAAACACGTGAAAGCCAAAGAAGCCGCAGGCGCCCTGGGGCTGCCCTCCACACAAGTCGAAAAACTCGCAGTATTACTTGAAGAAAGCAACCTAATCAGAATACGCTACTCTCTGAGAGGAATTGAACTTATAGCAGCCGAAGCCCAAAAAGTAAAAAAACAAAAAATAACATCCGAAAAAGAGAGCGTGTTGCATCAAAGCGCCCGCTTGTTGGAACAAGACGTGATGAAATCAGAAAACGTCATGCAATTCATGGAACGCGACATCCTGCGCAGGCTTGCACAGGCCGAAAACATAATAGACGAATTGGAACGAAAAGACTCGTTCTCACTGGAAGACGTAAAATTTTTGCAAAAAGAAATAGAAACAATAGAATCACAAATGCAACACTTCAGCTCCGAAATAGCCGTTCTTAAAAAAACAGAAAACGACTTCGAGGAAAAAATTCAACACTTCAAAAACAACATTCAGCAACTAGAACACGACAGCGAAAAACGCAAAAAACCCTCACCACAACTGCTCGCTCCACTTGTGAGGCTCATCCAAAAAATAGCAGACGCAATTTCAACCGCGGTAAATGCGAAAAAACCAAGACCAGAAAACGCACTGCCATCCGAATCAACCCCCCTCTTAACACAACACACAGAAAAACAAGAAAGAAAACCCAAAAAAACCAAGGCTAAAAGAAAACGCGCTAAAAGGCAAAAAAACAAGAAAAAAGTGAGTAAATGAACGTCCTTGAAAAGTACGGCATTCAAAGCGAGGGAATAATCGCAGACATAATCATAAGTGAAAAACCCGAAGAATACGTAAACACCTACGAACTGAAACACACGCGCGTAAAACAGGCAACCAACGTCGTATTGGACTACATGAAAGAAAAAATCATCGACGCTATAAACATAAAACTATCAGAAATGATGGACCCGCGAGAGAACGAAAACGTCAGAGAAAGAATCGCCGAAAAAGCCCGTGAAATAATCAAGCAAGAACTTGGAGGGCTGTCAAAACAAGAAGAACACGTGATAATAGGACGACTACTTCAGGAAATGATGGGCTTAGGCGAAATGGAACTCGTTCTTGCAGACGAAAAACTGGAAGAAATAGTCATAAACAGCGCAAACGAGCCTGTGTGGGTCTACCACAAAAAACACGGCTGGCTCAAAACAAACCTCATGCTAAAAAGCGAGGAACAAATACACAACTTTGCCTCAATAATAGGACGCAAAGTAGGAAAACAAATAACCACCCTCGACCCGTTAATGGACGCCAACCTCTTAACCGGAAGCAGAGTCAACGCCACCCTCTTTCCCATTTCAAGCAAAGGCAACAGCATGACCATCAGAAAATTCCGAAAAGACCCTTGGACAATAATCAACTTCATCGACCCTGCAATAAACACGCTCAGCGTGGAGGCAGCAGCCCTGTTTTGGACCGCCATCCAATACGAACTAAACATCCTAGTAGGCGGCGGAACCGCAAGCGGAAAAACCTCGTTTCTAAACGCTATTTTAGTGTTCACCCCGCCCAACCAGCGCGTCATCTCCATAGAAGACACCAGGGAACTGACTTTACCCGACTTCCTTCACTGGACCCCAATGGCAACACGACAACCAAACCCCGAAGGAAAAGGCGAAGTCAGCATGCTTGACTTAATGGTAAACTCCCTGAGAATGAGGCCCGACAGAATAATACTTGGAGAAATCAGAAGAAAACGCGAGGCAGAAGTATTATTCGAAGCAATGCACACCGGACACTCCGTTTATTCAACCCTGCACGCAGACGAAGCCTCACAAGTAAGAAGCCGGCTCATAAGCCCGCCAATTGAATTGCCTGAAACAGTGATAAGCGCCCTCCACCTAATATCCGTGCAATACCGGCAAAGAAGAACAGGAATAAGACGCACCTTCGAACTCACCGAAGTCTTACCCGACGAAAACGGAGTGAGCATGAACACAATCCACCGCTGGAACGCTCGAACCGACAAACTCGAAAAAGTAGGCGAGTCAATAAGAATAACAAACGAACTGACACTGCACACCGGAATGACAATAAAGGAAATCAGAGCGGAACTCACTGAAAAAGAAACCATTCTATCCCAAATGCTAAAACAAAAAATACACGACGTCAACTCAGTAGGCCGCGTAATCGCCGCGTACTACCGCCAACCAGACAAAGTGAGCGAGCTTGCCGCAAAAGGAAAAAGCCTCATGAAAATAGCATAAAGATGTTTTCGAAATGAGTCAAAGAATTCCACTAAGCATTCTTCCGACAAAGGTCCTGCTAAACTTCTCCCAAAAATTCATAAGCGCGGGCAACTACGTCCGCAACCTATCGCCAACCCTCGAAGAAGACCTCGTACAGGCACGCATACGAATTTCAAGCAGGGAATACGCATCAGCAAGCACGATAAACGCGGCACTTTACACCGCGATATTTGCATTTCTCGGCTTTGCAATAACAAACAGAGTAACCGACTTCAAAAGCCCCGAACAAGCCCTCGCAACCGGATTGCTGTTGGGACTAGTAATAGGAGCGGGAATGCTCCTTACAACAATATTCTACCCAAAAATAACTGCGATGCGAAGATCGCGGGAAATAGAACGCGAACTCATACCCGCAACAAGACAACTTTTAATCGAATTAAAATCAGGAGTCCCGCTTTTCAACGCCATGGCAAGCGTAAGCATAGACTACGGAAAAGTCTCAAACGAATTCAAAGAAATAACCAAGAAAATAAACAGCGGAGTCCCCGAGTTAGACGCCTTGGCCGATGCAACGCGCGAAAGTCCTTCAAAGCAATTTAGAAAAGTCCTCTGGCAAAGTTCAAACGCCCTCAAAGTAGGCTCCAACGTTGCAAACGCGCTTGAGGGAATACTCAAAGAACTTGAAAATGAAAAAATATCCCAAATACACAAGTACGGCCAGGAACTCTCCCCCTGGACAATGATCTACATGATGAGCGCGGTAATCCTACCCTCCCTTGGAATAACCATGATGATAGTCATAAGCTCCTTTCTGAGTATAAGCATACCAAAAATAATCCTGCCGGCAATACTCGCACTACTCCTTGGATTCCAAATATTCTTCATAAACTTCGTTAACACCAGAAGACCGGCGATATAACATGCACCATGTCTACCTGCAAATAACCTCGCTTCTGCCACGATCTGCAACTGCCAAAATAAAAAAACTAATGGTGCAAAGCGGAATAGACAGCTTAAGCGCACGCACCTACCTAGGGTTTACCATATTCTTTGCAGTTTCAATAGCTCTCATCGTATTCTTCCTCTCCCCTTTCGTCATAAAAGACGCGCACCTGGTACTACTGCTAAGCGCAGGCAGCCTTGCAGGCATCCTCGGCACAACCTACCTCTTACTCTCCTTGAACGTAGACTCGCGCTCAAGAGAAATAGAAGAATTCCTCCCAGACAGCCTTCAGTTGATTTCATCCAACATACGCGCGGGAATGACCCTTGAAAACGCCATTTGGAGCGCCGGCAGACCCGAGTTTGGACACTTAAAAGACGAAATACGCAAAGTAAGCGCGGACACCTTCGGGGGAAAAAGAATAGAAGACGCGTTAGACAAAATGACAAACCGCGTCAACTCAAAAATAGTGCAAAGAACAATCAAACTCATAACAGAAGGCATACGCCTCGGAGGAGAAATGGCCCCGCTTTTAGACGAAGTTTCAAACGACATAAAAAGCACCCAGCAACTGCAAAAAGAAATAATCACAACAACAACAACTTACGCGATATTCATAACATTCGCCGCAGTAGTAGCCTCCCCCCTACTGTTCTCCGTTTCAAGCTTCTACAGTCAAATGAACGAAGAACTACTCGGAAAACAACTAGAACAAAGCCAGAAAACCGACTTTTCAAGCCTTCCCTCCTCCGGCATACCCTCAATAGGCCTTGGAAAAAAAGGCGCCAACCCCGAAGAAAAAATAAGCTCAGAGGAAATACGCCAATTCTCCTTCAGCGCAATAGCAATAACAAGCTTCTTCGCCGCCCTAATCCTAAGCACTATGACCCGCGGAAGCGCCAAAGAAGGCCTAAAATACGCATTCATATACGCAGCAATAGCAATTGTAATATACACAACAATCCTCGGACTGCTATCAGGCGCCCTAGGAGGCATAATTAGCTAAAAAACTCCAAAAAAAAAGCAGTTTTTAGCAAAAGCTTTAAAAAGCCGCCTTCCTTTTTTTCTAAAAACAGTATTTAAACCTAAAAAGGTGAGATAGTAAAAAATGAAAAGAGGACAATCCGCGCTAGAATATCTCGTTACTTATGGTTGGGCCATACTTGCAATCGTAATCATTGCAGGGCTTTTATGGGCCTTTGGAATATTCAACCCTCAAACCTTTGCAAGTTCAAGCGCTTGCACTGAAGGAGCAAGCTTTTCCTGCACAGCAGCAGACAGCGTTTACTACGCAAACGGAACACTTCTGTTAACTCTTGGAAACAAAGTAGGGTCAACAGTTAGCAACGTTTACATGGTAAGCACTACGTACAACAACGGAACAGCAATAACACACGACAACATCTGTACAACAAGCTTGGCGGCAAACGGAAAAACCAGTTGCTCTTCAG
>JBHHTN010000002.1:0-28117 GCA_046753405.1 Candidatus Micrarchaeia archaeon
TTGGAGACTACGAGTCCGAAATCGTGTTGGAAGCAGCGCGCCAGATGAAAAACAAGGAAGGGCCAAACAACGTTTTGTTTGCCCACATAGCCTTGGTGCCCACGATAATAACCGGAGAAATGAAAACAAAGCCACTGCAGCACTCGGTAAGACAACTTTTGGCACGCGGAATAATGCCAGACATCATAATAGCCCGTTCTGACAAACCACTTCCAAAAGAACTCAAAGAAAAAATAGCGCTGTTTTGCAACGTTGACACGACCGCGGTGTTTTCATCCCCCAACGTTCCAAGCATTTACGAGCTTCCGCTTGTATTGAAAGAGCAGGGATTGGACGAAACAGTAGGCGCAAAACTCGCTTTGAAGTTTTCCTCTCGCGACTTGAAAGAACACGCAAAACTCGTGGAAAACTTAAAGCAAGTCCAGTCCTCAAAAACGCGTTTGAAAATAGCGGTTGTAGGCAAGTACGCAGCAATGGACGATGCTTACGCAAGCGTTTTCGAAGCTTTAATGCACGCGGGAGCAGCAAACAACGTTGCCGTAGACACGACAATGGTTGACTCGGAAAAACTCGAAAAAACAAAACCGTCTTCGCTTGACGAATTCGACGCGTTGGTAGTTCCAGGAGGCTTTGGAAGCAGGGGAATAAACGGAAAAATTAACGCGGTTCAATACGCGCGCGAAAACAACAAACCGCTTTTAGGGTTATGCTACGGCTTGCAGTTGCAAGTAATAGAATTTGCAAGAAACGTTTTGAAACTCAAAAGAGCGGACAGCACTGAAATAAACCCGAAAACACCCTGCCCGGTTATTTACATCATGCCCGAAAAAGAAAAAGAAAAAGACTTAGGCGGAACCCTGCGATTAGGCGTCAAAAAAACTCTTCTTGAAAAAAACACCAAGGCAATCGAACTGTACAAGTCAAACGAAATTTTAAAGCGCCACAGGCACCGCTTTGAAGTAAACCCAAGATACATAACGCAATTGGAAAAGAAAGGACTGGTCTTTTCAGGAAAAAGCGAGGACAAAAAAAGAATGGAAATACTTGAGTTACCCACTCACACGTTCTTCATGGGCACGCAATACCACCCCGAATTCGACTCCCGTCTTGGAAAACCAGAACCGTTATTCGACGCGCTGGTAAAAGCAGCGATTAAAAACAAAAATTAGAAAAAAAGGGCGTAACCGCCCTTTTTTTTAAACTCAGATCAAGCGCTCTATTTCCTTCTCGCGCTTTTTGCCAAGAGAAGCAACAGTGTCCTTAAGTCCAAGGCCAATTGCAATTGCCAACCCAAGCCCCAATGCAAGCGATGCAGCTCCCAAAATCAGCAAGAACGCCAACTTCAACAACTCAACGTCCGCCCCAGGCAAAAGCAGCGGCAAGGCAATCACAACTGCGGTGTAACCAACGAAAACCTTGAACGCGGTTGCCAGAAACCTTCCCAAAGGAACGCCTTTTCCAGCAGTAATTTTGTCAGTGACGTAGTCAACTCCAAGCAATGCAATTGCAATAATTACAATTCCCTGCACAAGGCTTGGAATATAACCTATAAACCAAAACACCAACTGTTCTACAAAACCCAGGTTAGCGGTTCTTGCGGCAATCCCCAAAAAAGTGGCAACAGTAACCAGTTTAATGAGCGTGCCAATCAAGCCTTTTACCGTGAACCCCAAAAGGGCATCATGCAAACCCTTCTTTTCAAGCCACCCCTCGAGATTGGAGTGTTCAAGCGCACGGTTTACCGCGCTTACAATTAGTCTTGCAACCAGGTAACCTAAAAGAATGAAAAGAACAACTACAACAAGCTGCGCAGTGCCTACGATAAAACCCGCGCCAACTGTACCCAAAGCCTTTCCAAGCTCTAAGGCAACACCCTGAAAAATATCTATGAATTCAACCATTTTATTGACATCAACCTCTCAAAAAGTAATTTTTCACTGCATTTAAATATTTGCTTTTAAGCTCAGTTTACCACTCTAAAAAAAAAGGCTAAAGTATTATATCAACAAACACAAAGTTACTAATAAATTTGAAGAAGCAAATGGACAAAAAACCAGCCGTTTTTATAGTCCGCAGCGAAAAAAAAGTGCAAGAACAAGCAGCGCAAGCAATAGCAGCAGGATGCAAAACCGCTGGTGCAAGCACTTCCATTTTAACTGCAAAAAAAGCAGGCGCCCCGCAAGTTTCAGAAAACGATTTTGTCTTCATTGGCACACACATATCAGTAACAGGAGTAAAAAAAGACGCATTACAATTCATTCAAAACGCCCCTTTGAAAGACAAGCCCGTCGCCCTCTTTTTAACATCCGCGTTTTCAATCAAAAAAGCAGTTCGCGCAGTGAACCTTTTAAAGAAAAAAGGCGCGCTTGTAAAAAACACCCTTTTCATGCAGGTAAAAGGGCCATTGGCGCTTTTAGGCCGCGGAAAACTTGAAGAAATAGACCTATCACGCGCCGAAGCATTCGGCGAGAGAACCATCAACTACCTGACAGGAACAAAAATTAAGAAAAAAAGCGAAAAAGAATCAATCAAAGGATACAAAAAATAAACTTATTCAAGCATTCCAATTTGCTTTAAGGCAAAGGCAAACGCCAGCGTGAACAACACTATTGCAAACGGGTTGCGGGGGTTAATCCAATTATAATCCACTGAAACCCACAAAAAACCCAAAACCAAAACAGCCGCCAAAAAATCGTTTCCACTGGAATTTGAACTCATTGCAGACCAACCTTCCAAAAAAAATTAGGTTTTCATAAAAAAAACCCTAAGGCCAAATTGGGTAAAAGCCAGGGGTTAATTTTTTCAAATGTTTTAACTGCTTTTAAGACCCTTTAAATTTTTAAACTCTTTGCCGTGTTTCGTGTTCCATTAAAATCAAACACTTAAAAACCCAGAGAACCACAAAAACTCGTTATGGCGTTCAAACAAGCAATAGTTCTTCGAACAGACTTGAAAATGGGAAAAGGCAATAAGAAATATTGGAATAAACAATACCTTAAACAGCAGCTTGTTGAGGGAAAAAATTACTTAAAGTTAGCCCGCGAGAACAAAATAGGAAAAAGTACTATTCAACGAGCTCTTCATCATCACAACCTAACAAATAATTATTCTTACTGGCAAGAGAACGAGATATCTGTTTTAAAGAAGCTTTAGGGGAGTGTTCGAAGTTTCCGGAAATATTTCCCTAAAAGAAGCCTTAGTTCAATATATCATAAGGCGAATCGTTTGGGTCTTGAAACACACATCAAACCCAGAAAGTATCTGGTTGATGAAAAGTTCTTTGCTGTTTGGAATGCCAAAACAGCATAGGTTTTGGGTTGGATGTTTAGTGACGGCAATATTTCTTCAGATAAGGATACCTTTAGAATAAAGATATCCGCCAAAGATTTGAAAATATTGAAAAGGATTCGCACACTCCTTAAATCAAATTCTCCGTTGAAAATAACTTCGCAAAAACTACCTTCCGGGAAAGGCTTTGCAAAATACGTAACTCTAACTCTCAATAGCCGCATTATGTGTGAAGATTTAATTCAGCTTGGTTGTCTAACTAGGAAATCCAACAGATTTTCTTTTCCTACGGTTCCCTCTAGTTTTCTAAAGCATTTTGTACGAGGTTATTTCGATGGAGACGGCTCAATAATGATAAACAAACCAAATACTCTAAAAATTCGCTTCGTAAGTTCTAACGAGGGATTTATTAGCGCACTAGCTAATGTTCTGCAGACTCAACTTAGTGTTCCCATAAACTACAAGAGAGCTAAAGCTAATCTTTGGCAATGCGACTATTAATAGCGACAACGCACGCAAAATATGTATGTGGATGTACAATAATTGCAGAAACATGTTTCTGGAAAGAAAGAGACTTAGGTTCATAAGACACATACGAAACAGGAGTAAAAAATGTATAAACAAGTAATAATTCTTAGGAAAGACTTAGGGATGTCTGCTGGAAAATTATGCGTACAGGCGGCACACGCTTCAATAAACGCCTTTGAAAAAGCCGATTCAAATACTGTTGAAAAGTGGAAACGCGAGGGCATGGAAAAGGTTTGCCTAAAAGTTTCAAGTGAAAAAAAGCTTAAGGACATTTACAACCGTGCGAAAAAACAAAGACATCCCGTCTCTTTAATCCGCGACGCAGGTCGCACCCAAATCCCAGCGGGAAGTCCAACTGCAGTAGCAATAGGACCGGCAAAAGAACAAGACGTAGACGAAATAACAGGGAAACTGAAACTGCTTTAAGAACTACTTAGGCAGGCGCAGTTAAAAGCGGGCTTTTGTACGTTTTAGGAACTGCTAGTGCGGCGTGTTCGTTATCAAGTTCAAAATTAAGATAAAGGGCATCGTCTTCAGTAACTTTGCACAAAAGTTCGCGTATTCTGCTTTTAGCTATTTTTTTCCAAAGAGGTCCGAAATAACCTTGCTAGCTTCTAACAACTCCACACCTACTATTTTTTTAGATTCAGAAAGATCAACGCCTATTCTTGAGCTTAGTTCCATAGTTAGATATGCTTTTTTCGAAGAAATAGTTACGTACAGGCTGTCCGTTTCAACATCGTATTTCAAAATTTTCATTTGTTATTCGCCGCAACTAATTTTTGAATATCTTTGCTCGAACGCATTAACGTAATCAAGCGAATACGATTATTTAAGCATATGACATAACGGTGAAACAAGTCCGATCTTTGAAAATAATAGACATTAAATTTACGTTCTCCTTTTGTTTCGCACTTTTGTTCCAAGACCAAAACAGGTTCGTTTTCTTTAAGTTCTTGTTCAAAAATTTCAAGCCGCAGTTGTCTTTTTTCAGATTAGTCCATAGAGTGTTCAGTGTATTGAAATTCGCGATTTTTCGAATCCAACAGCTTCACGAACAGTTTAACTTCAATGAGTTTTTCTTTCATATGGCGGTTAGGCAGCACTATAAAGTTAAATTTTAGGGTTGTCTTCCAGATTTAAACAAACGTCAGCCATTTCCTGTACTTCTTTGTATTTCCCAAAGTGGCCTCAGAGTACTTCTTTTGAATCTTTTCAGTTACACTACCGCGCGAACCGGTGCCAATTGCAACGCCGTCCACTTCGCGAATAGGAGTAACCTCTGCCGCAGTGCCGCTGAAAAACAACTCGTCTGCAGCGTACAACTCACGGCGTTCAATGTCGCGTTCAACAACCTCGATTTTCAAATCGCGCGCAATCTTAAAAACACAGTCTCGCGTAATGCCCCCAAGAATCCCCGCGCTTAAACCAGGCGTGTGAATCTTTCCGTTTTTAACCAAAAACAAGTTCTCTCCGGCTCCTTCTGCTACAAGCCCTTGCGAGTTCAACAAAATCGCTTCATGGCACTTTTTCTCAGCAGCCTCCTGACTTGCAATAATAGAATTCACATACTGGCCACACGCCTTTGCCGCCATAGGCAAAGAATTCGGAGGAATTCTTCTCCAAGTAGAAACACAACACTTAATTCCCCTCTTTTTGCCTTCCTCCCCCAAGTACGCGCCCCAAGGCCAACACGCAATTGCAACATCAACAGGGCTTCCAACAGGATTCAAACCCATTTTGCCATAACCATAAAACGCTATGGGACGAACGTACCCTTCCTTCAACTTGTTTTCCTTCACAAGTTTTTTAGTTGCCTGCACCAAGTCATCGACAAAAAACGGCAACTGCATTCCATAGTACTTGGCGCTGTCTTGCAACCTTTGCATATGGTCCTTCAGTCTGAAAACAACAGTTCCCGTGGCAGTGCGATAACAACGAATTCCCTCGAACACCGCACTGCCATAATGCAAAGCGTGAACCAACACGTGAACCTGTGCCTTGTCCCACTCAACCAATTTGCCATTGAACCAAATGAACTTAGTCTTAGGAAGAACCATCAACATTACCCGCCAAACGTTTTTTTTTGGGAAAAACAACACGGGCAGACAAAAAAAATACTTCTGCCCCACAGGGCGTTTTTCGGGCTTTACCTTTATAAACGTGTTCCACTAATACATTGGAAAAAAATTCCGCTGTTTAAAACTGCGGAAAACTTTTTTTATAAAAAAACCAAAACAAGAGGTAGATGAATGAATGGCTGCAAAGAAAGCGTTCGGCGGATACACGATCTGCTTTAAGGGTTGCGACGACTCCCTTGAACACGTCTTCGGAAACGGGAAAATAACCCCAAGTGAAATGACAAAGAAAATCTGGGCGTACGTAAAAAGAAAAAAACTCGCAGGAAAGTAACTTCTTCTCTTTTTTTATTTTTTTTCAAACAACAACCGAAACTTCTTCCGTTTGACTTGTTGAAATGACGTGCCTGCACACAGCTTCAAGATCCCCGCTCAAATTCTTTTTCCCGCTTAAAACAAGCGTTAAATTTCTTCCAATCAAATACTCCTTCTTCAAATCCAACACAACAGAAGCATCAACAGTCAAACTCTTCAAACCCAATACATCCAACGCCTCGGCGCCAAAAAACACAGAATTCAAAACACCCGATGAATCTTCCAAAACAGCGTTCACAACCACGATCTGTCTATGCTCCTTGCTACCGCAAGCACCACAAGCCTTCTGGTTCATTGAAGCGTTGCACTTCTTACACTTCAATACAACCCGCGCGTTCTCAAAACTCTTCAATCGGGCACTCACAATACACTCTCCTTGTTCTTGCAAATCTGCAAGAGAACACGTTTTGTAATGCTCCTTCCACAAAGTCTCCTTCTGAGCCAAGCCATGATTTTTAGGATGCAATACAACACGCCCACGCCAACCCATATGAACCTCTAAGTTGCCGTCACGATCTTCCTTGACGTAACCACTTTCAATTTTTATCGCGTCACCGACCTTGACACGACGCACAAGATCCGCGTTTTTATCCCACAAAACAAGACGCAACTGCCCAGTTCCGTCAGACACAATCAAACTCGCGACTTTTCCAATACGACCATCGCGCTTGGAAAACTCCCTTTCCTGGCCAACCTTAAGCGTTCTTGCAAAAGCGTCAAATTCAGAGTCAGACACAGACAACTCGCCAAGTTTTTTAACAACAACATTTGCTTTTGCAATTCCGCTTGCCTGGCTTTTTTGCTCTTCGTCCAACTCATCTCCCTTCAAAACATTAAGCTGAGTCAAAAAAGAAGCATTCAACTCCAACGGGTCAACGCTTTTCACCTTTGCACCGGAAACCTCTAAAAGATCGTTCCTTTCAATCTTGCCGCCCTCAACCAAGTCAACATCCTTGTCCCACAAAACCAAATTAGCTTTTTTAGAAGAATCAGCAACAGAAACATTGCACACGCGCCCCCTCCTTTTTTGAGTTTGAAACTCGCGCGGAGCAAAAACATTTTGAATCCTGACAAAAACGTTGACAGGAACATCAGTTTGCCCTATGCTCTCCAAAGACTGAAATTGAACACGAACCTCGTCCTCCTTTACATCCACCCCGGTTTCCCTGGCAACGATCTTCAACGCGCTTTCCTCGCTCAACAACTCGGCAAACTCCTTGCGCTTTTTAAAAACAAGCGCGTCAACCTCCGAAGTAGACACGCCGCGCGTCTGCGCAACAACACTCCTAAGCTCCTCCATTGACGCAAAATCCAATTAAATCCCACCAAAAACAAAAATCAGAACCGTTTTTACTTCTAAAATAAAAAAAGACAAAATTAAATAACGTTCCACTGCCAAATACAACTTCAAAACAGCAAAACGAGGTTGACGATTTCAAAAATGGATTTTTTGCCAAAAGGAAAAGTGGAACGATACTACGCTGAAAAACTAGAGTCAGAAGGCGCAATGCTCTTCTCGCTGATAGACCCCGACAAAACATACATGGAAAAAGGCGTGGCAATAGCAAAAGAATCCTACGAAAAAGGAGCAGACGTAATCCTGTTAGGAGGAAGCATCGGCGCACAAGGCTCGCAACTAGACCAAACAGCCAGAATGATAAAAGAAGAAGTCGACATTCCCATAGTGCTGTACCCCGGCAACATATCCGGGCTAACAGGGTACGCCGATGCAACGTACTTCATGAGAATGCTCAACTCACGCGACGTTTACTGGCTTTCAACAGCCCAAATTCAAGGCGCGCCAATGGTACAAAAACTCAAAATCGAAGCCATACCAACAACCTACCTCGTTCTTGAACCCGGTAAAACAGTTGGCTGGATAGGCAACGCAAACCTCATTCCAAGAAACAACACCGATTTAGGCTACTCATGCGCGTTGGCCGCCAAGTACTCCGGCTCCCACGTGCTGATAACCGACGCAGGCAGCGGCGCAGAACTCGAACCACCGTTGAAAATCGTGCAAGTCTGCGCAAAAGCATGCGCCAAAGAATTGTTCTACTTCTACGGCGGCGGAGTAAAAACGCCAAAGCAAGCATCAGACGTGATAAACTCGGGGGCAGACGGAATTCAAATCGGAGCCGCCTTCGAAGAAGGCAAAGTCGGCGACAAAATCAAAAAAATGCATGAAGCCATCAAAACCGCAGGAAAAAAACGAGTTTGAATTTTACGGCGTAGTCATGAACGACAAGCAAGTGTTTAAAACTTGACTTTCAAAATTGTCGATCTTTATTATTTGCGGTAAAATTTCAATGCCCACAAGCAATTCATGACTCGTACTCAAACGTTTTGCTTTTTCAGTTAAAACTTCAAGGCCGCTTATACGCTTCAATTCAAAATCCCCTGCTTGCTCTTCAAAAACCGAGCCTGCAAGAGCCTTCGAACAATGCAAAATTTTATCGTAAGACTCCAAAGAAGCGTAACCGTCAATTTCACTGTCAACCTTACAATTCGTTCCGAGGTATGAAGAATCTGCGCCTCTTTGAGCCATTTTATACTTATAGATTTCAAGTTCTGATCTGACAACAATAACAGGAACGCTAACAAGCCTAGAAGAACTTTTTATCATGCTTCCAATAAAGTAAAGCCCCCCAGAGCGCCCGCCAATACAACCACGAATAAAACAATAACAATCTGTTTTTTTTTGAAAAATCATTTTTTTACTCATCCTACCGGTGAAGGTTATTCTTCAAACTCCTTTTTCTTGGCGCGGGCGCACACTTCTTTAAGCTCTTTTTTAAGCCAATTCAAAGAAACCACATCTTTTTCACCGGCAAAACGCTCTGCCATTCCACTTGCAGTGGCAATTGCATTGTCATAAACCCGTTGTGCTTTTTTAACGTCATGCGCGTAAGTATGTTTAGCGCGTTCCTGAATCGTCTTTTCATTCAAAAACGTTAGGTACAACGGCAGCAAATCAATCGAGTCAAGAACCCTTTTTGCGTTTTTCAATCCGGAAACAAGGTTGCTAAGTTTGTTTCTTGCAAAAAGCGCGCGCATGACATTATGTTTAAACGCTGCGTCCGCATGAGAAATGCAGGAATGCCTGAACTCATTGCGAGTTACAGTTCCAAGAGTAAACCCGTTCAACAAAAGGCGAAGCCGGTTGCCTTCCTTTTTAAAGCCAATCTCCCGCGTTTCAGTGTACCAGAACTCTTTATTCAAACTAAAAAGTCCTTTTTGTAAGTTTAAGTGCTTTAGCAAACCAAAACGCTTGGAATGAAACAACATCTCTTGCTTAAACTTCGTGATTCCCATTTCAGTACCTATTGCACGCAACAGCTTAACTTTTTTTCCTTCTTAAAACAATGCAGCAATGACCGGTCAAACAACCCTTTCCACTGAAAAAAAAGAGACCTCAAAAGAACGCGACTTGGAAGGATTCCTGCAGACTTGCGAAAAAGTGGGCAATGCATGCGCTTCGTTTCAAGACGTAATCGTCACTCACCACTACGACTGCGACGGAATAGCAACAGGGTCAATCACCGCGCTTGCCTTGAAAAACGCGGGCGTAAAACTCGAATTAAAGGCGGTCAAACGCGTAGACGAAGCATTAGTCGACGAACTGGTTCAAACAGGAAAACAAGTCGTTTTTTGCGATTGCGGTTCAGGCACTTTGTCAAAAATAATTGAAAAACTAAAGCCAACAGAGTTTGCGGTGATCGACCACCACGAACTTGACGGCGCCAGGACAACAGACGTGCTGGAGGCAAACAACATGGCCCACGGGTTCACAGGCTCACTGGACGCGTCAGCCTCAATTGTAGCGTATTTTTGCTTTAGGTCAAACAAAGAAGTAAAAGGCCGCACAGCCGAAATAGCGCTTGTAGGCGCAGTAGGAGACATGCAAGACGCGCACGGAAAAGGATTCCAACACTTAAACCGACTCGCGTTAAACGACGCATTGGAAGAAGGCGTTGCAGTGACAAACCACGACTTAAGAATATTCGGACGCGTTTCCCGCACAGTAGTTAACTTTCTGTCCTACTGCACCGAACCATTCCTTCCAGGTCTTACCGGAAACGAAAAAGCGTGCGCCGCATTCCTGCAAAAACACGGCATTCCACTTTGGACGGAAACAGACGGGGAAAACAAATGGCTGCACTACTACGATTTAGACGTAGACATGCGGCAAAAACTCGTAAGTGCACTGGTAGAATACGCGTTTGAAAAAGGAATCGACCAGCAGACAATAAAGGCAATGGTCGGCGAAGTATACCTGTTTCCAAAAGAAGAAGAAAACACCGAGCTCTACGACGCTTACGAGTTCTCAACAATGCTCAACGCCACAGGACGCCACTCAAAGGCAGAGCTCGGAGTTGCAGTTTGCATGGGAGAAGACCCCGACGCCTTGAAAAACGCGCGCAGCGTTCTCTCGCTTCACAGGTCAATGATTAGAAAAGGAATCTTTTACGCGCGCAAGCGTGTAAACGACTTCGGCTCATTCTACTTCTTGGACGCAAGAGGACAAATAAGCGACACAATAATCGGCACAGTAGCCGGAGAATTCCTTGGGTCAGGAAGCGTTCCAAGAGACAAACCCATACTCGCGTTTTCCACTGACGAAAAAGGAGACGTGAAAATATCCGGAAGAGGCACAAAAGAACTTCTAGAGCGAGGGCTTGACTTGAACCAGTTGATGCGAGAGGCAACAGAAGAAATCGGACTAGGAGGAGGCCACGCAATAGCAGCAGGAGCAAGCATCCTTGAAAAAGGCAAGGAAAACGAGTTCTTGAAACGCGCAAAAGAAATTTTGAAAAAACAGTTAGGATGACAACGGTTTCATTCTTGAAATTCTAAGTTTTGGTTTTTTATTTTTCAGTAGGCCGCTATATGTGTGTCGCGTCAACGAACCCAACGGCGCGTGCCCTAAATTAGGGTCATATATTGGTTCTTTTTTGAATTGTTTGCTGTTTCTTCTAAGCAATTTTTCTCCCTGCGGACTCAAACCACTAGTGACGTATACAAGCGGGCTTTTTACATTTTTTTGCATAATTGCCAAAAGTTCGTCTCCTACGCTACGGTTATGTTTTTTGTAAAAACCCACGTTAGCTCTTGCACTAAATATCCTCAAAAGCGCGTAAGGAACTCTTCTCAATCTTATTCTTTCATTTCGTTTTAAGGGAACAAATTGAATTGCTCCAAGAAGTTTTCTCTCTCCGTTTTTAGTGCGAGAAATTGCAATAATTCTGCCATTTCCAAGTTGGTGGTCTTCTGTGAACCAGCCAATCGGAAATTCCAAGTCCCGATAAATAATTTCTTGATGCTTCGGATTATTGTAGGGATCTAAAAAATACGCTTGGTACTTTTCCGATTTTTCAGAACCAGTTTTTCGCATATCCACGTCACGACATCTTAGAGTATTTCTGATAAACTTCTTTTGACAGCTTCCACACCTGTTTAGTCGTGTACTGTCCGCCACTTTTAGACGTTTGAAGTTTCAAAACAAGCTTTTTCCCATGCAAAAAAACCATGATTTTCGAGGTAAACTCGTTGTCACGGCAAATCTCAGTTGCAATCTGCCTAGTACTACGAGGCTGCGGAAAACGCTGGAAAAGCGCAAAAAGCGCTTGCTCTGCAATCTTTTGAAAATTTTTTTCCGAAATCCTAGACACAGACGCTTACACCTAAAAAAAGCCTTTTTTTACGCGCTAAAACAATGAAAAAACACCATTTTAAAGCTTTTGGCGGCTTACCGCGTTTAACAGCGGATTGGTATTTTAACAGGCACTGCAGTCTTATGGCGGGTTTTTGACGCAAGCAAAATGTCTTCGCGTCGAATGGTTTTGCGTCCAGCGTAACGCGCGTATATTTTCGCCTTGAAAAGCACTTCGTGCGCTTCGTCTTCGAGGATTCGCTCAAGCCTTATGCTTGCCTCTTCGCTTACGCGTTCGGCTCCTGCTCCTCTTATAATGTGGTCTATGTCCAGCAACGAAAAAGCTGTTTTCATTTTTACCCTAATCACCTTCCCAGAAAATCTACCCATTTTTTTGGGTTAAAAACGCGTTTTCCGGACTCTTGTTTTAAACCAAGCCAAGTAACCATCCCGACTTGCGTAAAATCGCTGTAATCTGTCGCGTTTTTTTCCCTTTAATGGAGCGTGAACAAATTCTTAATTTTTGAATTAATGAAGTAAATATTGCGTTTTCTGCCCCCAACAAGCCTTTTTTTGGCAATTACAACCGGAAAAGGCACTTCGGGCTTTCTTTCCAACTCGCCCTCGTCTTCTCCTCGAAGCTGGTACAAGGCGTTGAAAGCAGTGTTTTGGCTTAAATCAGCTTCTTTTTTAATTTCAGACAAGCTTAAGGCCTTGTTTTTCTTGACTAAAACGCTTAAAACCGCTTTTTGCGAGGGCGAAAGCAAGTCCCACCACTCTGCATTAGAACTGGTAATGCCCGAACCTTCGTCAGGAAACTCTTCTTCCAACGCTTCAAACTCTTTAAATTCACTGCTTTCAGCCTTTTCTTCATGCTTTAAGCCTTTTTTAGCGGTTTTTTCGCCTTCTGTTGCCATGGCTGCAAGATAATTATTCAATTCATCAAACACGTAACGCGGAGTAAGCAGGTTTTGCTCTGAAAGAACGCTTTTCAGCCCTTTTTCGCCGAAAGGTTCGGTTTCAATTCCGCCTACTGCCGCGATTCTATGCTTGATTATCCGCTGCATTTCCTCTTTGTTAAAAGAATGGCGGGAAAAAACATTGCCGTCTCCAATCAACTGAAGCAGGGAATCCGGGAAATTGTCTTTTCCAAGGGCTGAAAAGATGATTCTAAGGTTTGAAACCTCGTCAAGAAGGTATTTGAATTCCATGTACATGGCAGGATTTGCCTCTAAATGAGCCTCATCTACGAAAAAAACGGTTTTTTTGCGTTTTTTACGAAGTTCGTCGGCCAAAGCCTTTCTGGAAATAGGCAGTTTTTTGCCTCCAAAAAGACCCAAAATAGCCTCGATTATATTTTCTTGATCAAGCCCTGCCTCGTCTGTAATTTCCTTCAACGAAGAAGGAGGCTCCTTGAACATCACGCAGTCAAATTCGTCTTGGGGCAGCATGTAGTACAAGTAGTACATTGACGAGGTTTTGCCAACGCCTTTTGGGCCCAAAAGAAGACACGCCTTCATGTCAAAGGCAAGGCGCTTCAAAATTTTTTCAGATTCAAACGGGCAATAGTACTTCAAAAACTCTTCCTTGTTTTTTACATGCAAGTCTTTGACAAACGGGTTTTCTTCCCAACTTAATTTTTCCAAAAGTTCTTTTTTTGCCTTGAAAATTTCGACCAACAAAAACCACTTTCCTGAAATTATAATTTTTTACTCTTAAAACCGCAAAACATGTAAAAACGGGGAATTTTATATGCGAGGGACATATAAAAGGCTTTCGCAAGACTTTATGGGTTTTGTAAGGGGCATAAGAGAGGCTTAGGGGAGCGGGCCGTAAGCCTACGAGGGACATATAACGCACTTATGAGTGTCTGATAAGGGTCTGGTATGAGTCTTATAACGGCCCTGTATATGTCACTCGTATTGCTTATTTTTGCGTTTTTCTACGAGAGGCTAACCAGCTGCGATGCATATTAATTGACATCGGGCTTAATTATCTGTACAGAAAGCTTTTCTGAAAACAAATTCAAAGCATTACGTTCTTTGTAATGCTTTCTGTTTGGTGTTGTTTTTGAAAACGAAATACCAAAGTTGGAATAATCCCCGATGCAAAGTTTTCCGTCAGATGAAGGAAAGCGCAAGTGGGAGTTTGTGCGTTGCCTGCAAAGGCCGGCTTTGGTGCAAAGTCAAAAGCTGTCCGTTGCTTGACAAGGTGTTGATCCAAAAGCCTGCCGAGTTGAAGTTGAAAAAAGAGGTTTTCGGGCCTTCTCCTCCGAATGTCTTCTGTGGCTGGATGGGCTATCCGAACGTTTCGTTTGGTCCGATGGTGGCATACGACGATGAAAATACTTATTTAGAGGACGATCCTGCCCAGTTTTACGGGTGGAATTTCAACAAAATCATTCAAATGCGCTCTTCTTTGGTGCGTGGAAAGCGGAAAGAAGGCGTTTTCAGCCGCTCTAGGGAGGTTTTAGGCCTTCAAGACGCCGTAATGTCTCAAAAACCCGTTGACATGGAGGTTGGTTTTGACAAGACGCCTCGTTTCACAATGAGCTTTTCTCCGGTTTCACAGCCCATGGGGCCAAGCGCAGGCATGAGACGGCTTCGTTTGGTTGGAAACGTGGCTATTCCGGGAAAAGTTGATTCAGTTGTTGAGGAAGGGTTGAAAGTCAAAGAAGCACTTCCAGAGCTTTTGAAATCCAAATACGACTACTATTACCTTCAAAAACTGCTTTGTGCAGGACTTTTAGGCCAGAAAAACGCCAAAAAACTGGTTCCAACGCGTTGGAGCATTACTGCAACTGACTCGTTGATGGCGGATTTTTACGTGAAAGAGCTCAAAGAACTTCCTGAAATCAGCGAAATCTGCCTGTATTCGAATGAGTACCTCTTTAACCACTTTGAAATCCTGGTTTTGCCCGGTAAATGGGAGTTCGAACAGTTTGAATCATGGGCTCCGAACACCATTTGGACGCAGGGACAGGTGAAACCATTCATAGCGCACGAGTACGAGCCTTTTGAAGGCCGTTCTGACTATGCTGAAACAGAGGGAGGAGGCTACTACGCGGGAAAAATGGCAGTTGCAGAAGGCCTTGCAACTAGGATTAGGCGTCAAGGGCGCGTAATAGTTTTTCGAGAGATTTATGATGGGTACAAGTGTCCTGTGGGGGTTTGGGAGATCCGTCAGACTGTACGACACGCATTTGACTCGCGTTGCGAGAAATTTTCCACTTTGAAAGACGCCCTTGGAGTGCTTTCTACTCGCCTAAAGCACCCCACATCTACTTATTACCAGAAAAGCAGGATAATGTCGCAGCGCAAACTGGCTGATTACTAAGAATATTGCCAATGCTCGGAAAATAGCGGTAAGGCGCAAATGAATTTTGCAGCGCTTTTTTTTTATTTTCTTGAGTTCTGTTTTTGGGTTTTTTCCAGGAATGATTCTAATTACGGTTTTATTTGCGTTTAAGTATGGTTGCGGATCTTGGTTTTAGCGGTACCTTAAAATATTCGTTTTTTCTTTGTTTTAATTGGTTAAAATGTCTCAAGGGAAACTTTTTGGAAAGAAGGGTTTACTTTTGGGTTTGCTTCTTTTGCGTTAATTTTTGAGAACCTGCGGTTTTTGGTGACACGGGCTTTTGGGGTTCTGCTGGCTTTTAATTTTAGTTTAGTTTTGACGCGTTTTGCGAAAAAAATTTGAAGTTTATTTGGTGGTAACAAAATGAAAAAAGGTTGCGCGGTTGTAAATATCGCGCCTGTAAGAAAGCAGTTTGACTTGCCTGAAAAAGTAATGGTTTTTGACACCACTCTTCGCGATGGAGAGCAGACTCCTGGTGTTGCTCTGAATTTTGAGCAGAAAAGGGAAATTGCCTTTGCTTTGGATGATCTTGGCGTGGATGTTATCGAAGCGGGGTTTCCGGTTTCGTCTTTTGGGGAGCAAAAGTTTTTCAAGGAACTTTCTAAGGAGGGTTTTTCACACGCTGAATTGTGTGGTTTGTCCAGGTGCAATCGCAAGGACATTGACGCGGTAATTGACAGCGGGTCAACTTACGTGCACACGTTTATCGCAACCTCGGATTTGCACATGAAGTACAAGCTGAAAATGACTTACGACCAGGTTTTGGCCAAAGCGGTTGAATGCGTTGAATACATCAAGTCAAGGGGTTGCACGTGCGAGTTTTCCCCGGAGGACGCCTCTCGAAGCGACCTTGCTTTTTTGAAACACGTGTGCAAGGCGGTTGAAGGTGCGGGTGCGGACAAGATTAATGTTCCCGACACAGTTGGCGCGAGCATTCCTCCTATGATGTTCTACTTGATTTCCGAATTGAAAAAAACCGTGAAGGTTCCTCTTTCTGTTCACTGTCACGACGACTTTGGGTTGGCGGTTGCAAACACTCTTGCCTGTGTTGAGGCAGGAGCGCGGCAAGTGCAGTGCACGGTTAACGGAATCGGGGAGCGCGCTGGAAACGCTGCTTTGGAGGAAACGATACCTGCCCTTAGGGTGATCTATGGGGTGCAGTCTAATGTCAAGACTGAAAAGTTGTATTCGTTGTCGCAGCTTGTTGCTCGTTATACGCGGGCTTGGCCTGCGGTTAACAAGGCTATTGTCGGGGAAAACGCGTTTGCTCACGGTTCAGGCGTGCACGTGCACGGGGTTTTGGGTCATGCTTTGACTTACGAGCCTATTAACCCTGTAATGGTTGGGCAGAAGCGGCGCATTGTTTATGGAAAGCTTACAGGAGCGCACGCGATAAAGGCAAGGCTTGTTGAAATGGGTTTTAAACCTTCTGAAAAACAGCTTGGAACTGTCACCTCTAAGGTGAAGAGGCTTGGCGACTTGGGCAAGCGCGTGCGTGATGCTGAGCTTGCGGCCATTGCAAGGGAAGTGTTTGATAAAAAAAAGAGGGCTAAAGTGGTTTTGGTTGACTCTTTGATTAAAAGCGGAACTAAGGTCGCTCCTTGTGCTTCGGTTATTCTCAGGGTGCGCGGGAAAAGGTTTTCTGCCAGGAACGTTACTGGCGACGGTCCGGTTGACGCGGCGTTGAAGGCGATTCAAAAGGCGTTGTCGCAAACTCGCGACGTTCGTCTCAAGGAGTACGAGTTGGAGGCGGTTACCGGCGGGTCCGACGCGTTGTGCGAGGTTTCGGTGTTGCTGGAGGACTCGGAGGGCAACGAGGCGGTTGGAACAGGTGTTGGCGGGGACATTATTATGACGAGTGTTGAGGCCATGATTGACGGCATCAACGGCTTGGTTTAAGCAGTTTTTTTCAATATTGGTTTGTTCGTCTTAGGGTTTAGTGATTGAATTTTGTCGACGTGTTTTTTGATGTTTTCAGTTTGCGCGATTACTTGTTGAAGTTTTTGTTCGTGTTTTACTTGCTTGTGTTTTTTTATTGCGCCAAGAGCGTTTCTTGCGTGGTGGTGGATTTTCACTGCGCTGTCTGCGATTTTAAGCCATAGTCCGTGGTGTTTTCGCGTTGTTATTTGCCTTGCTTTTACTGACGGTGCTTTTTCTTTCAAGTGTACGTGGGGCAGGTGTTTTTCCGTTTTTCTTCTCGAGGAAACAAGGTTTCCAAATTTCAATTTGGGCATTTCAAATCACTCGTAGTACTCGTACTGGTCGACGAATCTTGCTGCTTGTTGTTTCAAGTAGAATGCGTAGGCAAAACCTGAAAACATTCCTCCAATGTGCGCTCCGTTTGCAATGGGAGAGTTCACGTTTCCAAGGCTTGCAAATTCAATGAACACCCACACGAATGCGGCAAGCCACATTGGCATGGGGATGAACATCATGTAAATTATGAGGTTCGGTTCCAATACTGCTACTGCGCCGAGTATTCCGTAGATTGCTCCGCTTGCGCCGATTGCGGGAATCATCGGGTCGGCGTTTAGTGCAAAGGTTGCAACCAGGTGTATTAGGCTTCCAAGTATTCCGGCTGCAAAGTATAGTGCTAGGAATTTTTGGCTTCCGATTCTTTGTTCCAAAAGGGGCCCGAACATGAAAAGCGCGAACATGTTGAAAATTAAGTGCATTATTCCGCCGTGCAAGAACATAGCGGTTACAAACGTCCAAGGTTGAAGCAAGGCAAGAGCGGGCGTGAACGCGAAGAGACTGATGATTTCGTTTTGGAAGGCGATTTCTATGAAGAATATTGCAACAGTCGCTACCAGTATGTAGAGCCAGTATTGTCCTTGGCGGGGTTGAAAACCGTACGCGTGATTGACCATAGGGGTTCAACCAATTAAGGCCTGAGGGAAATTTAAATTGTGGTTTAAGGAAAAGCCGCGAGTTTTCTTGTGGGAAAAAACCTTTAAATACCAAAAACAGAATAATATTAACTTGATAGTGGTAACTTATGACTGTGTATCGGAGGAATCTTCCTCTTATTGACTTGGCAATAACGTTTTTGGACGCGTTGTATTCTGCTGTGTATGCTTTGCTTTATTTGCCGGTTTACTTTTTTGAAGTTGGGGACTATTTGTCTTTGTTTTTGCTTGCAGGGCTTTTGTTTTTGCTGTTTGTCTGAGAATTCGTAAGGCGCGCGTGCTTCTTTTTAATTGGTTTTTCGTGGTTTGCCTGCAAGGCTTTTAGGGTTGCTTGGCGCTCTTTTCAACGCTGGTTGATTTGGCACTTTTGGCCTTTGTTTGAAAAAGTCTTTTTTTTAACGTTGTTTGTTGTCTAATTTGTTTGTAATGGCAAGCGTTGATGTTGACAGGTTTGATCGGCAGAGGCGTGTGAATGGCTGGAACCAGGAGGCGGTGGGTAAGAGCAAGGTTTTGGTTGTTGGCGCGGGCGCTCTTGGAAATGAAGTTGTCAAGAATTTGTTGCAGCTTGGGGTTGAGCGGATTGCTCTTGTTGATTATGACGAGGTTGTTGAAGCGAATTTGAACCGTTGCGTGTTTTTTTCTCCCAAAGACGCGAAGGAAAAAAGGAAGAAGGCGGTGGTTTTGTCGCAGAAGGCGAGGGAGTTTTTTCCGTTGAGTAGGGTTGAGCCCATTTTGAAGAGAGTAGAGCACTTGCCAGAGGATTTTTTTGGAGAATTAGATTTTGCTTTTGGCTGTCTGGATAATTTGGGCGCGCGTTTGCACTTGAATTCTCACACTTACGGTAAGACGCCTTTGATTGACGGGGGCACTGCTGGTTTCATGGGAAAAGTGCAGGTTGTACGTTCTCCTTCTTCGTGTTTGGAGTGTTCGGTGACCAAACGCGACTATAATTTGTTGTGGAAGCGTTACTCGTGTGTTGGGGACTTGCTGGATTTTTTGAATCCGAAAATGCCGGCGTTGTCTACTACGACAAGCGTTGTTGCGTCGATTCAGGTCAACGAGTTTTTGAAGGAGTTGCACAAGGCTGGGGAGTTAAATGCAGAAGGGCAGGTTGAAGAGGAGTTGATTGGAAAGTACTTGTTTTTCAACGGCTTGAATAACCAGTCGCGGGTTTTTGTAGTGCCTAAGAGGAAGGGTTGCCCGGTGCACTTAGTCGAATAGTTTTTTGATTGTTTTTACCGCTTCCTCGCTTTTTTTGTCAAGGCTTATTTTCAGGTTTTTGCCGCATCGTATGCACTGGCTGTTTTCGTGGGCGAGGCTTTCATAGCAGTCTTTGTGGTATGCCGCGCCGCAGAAGCAGTGGCCGTATTTTGGGCGGCTTTCGGACGCGTTTACCGACAGTTTGAATGGTGCTTTGCACAACTCGCAGGTTCCCGTTTGCGAGTCTTCTACTAGTTGTTTTACGGCTTTTGCTCCTCCGAAGGCTTTCAATTGTTTTGTTGGCCCGTATTTTTCAAGGAGTTCTTCCAAGGGAATTCCGTTTGACTGAATTGCTTTTTCTTTTTTTTGCGTTGTTTGCTTTGCAGGTATTTTGTCTGAGTCTAATCCCATGGTGAAAGCGTTTTTTTCAATTGCCTCAGAGGGGAGCAGGCCTATTTTTTCTTCGGAGTGTTTTTGCGGGAGGGTTCGGATTACCGGCGGCTGGAGGTTTTGGGTGGGTGCGGTTGGCGTTACGGTTGTTTTTTTTCTTGCTTTTTTTTCGCGTTTGTCTTCAAGTTGCCTCAAGTGGTTGTAGCCTTCGATGCCTAGTCTTATTATGTTTGCGTCTATGGCGTCGCGCACCAAGAGTTTTTGCTTTGTTAAAACACCGATGCGTTCGGTAAATTCCGAGGGGTCAATCATTAGCTGGGTCAATAACTCGAATTGAGTGTTTTTGCCTTGTTTTACAAGCGCAAGAAGGTCTTCGTCGAATCTGGTGAGTTTTGAAGATTTTTTTTTGCGTGTTTTCTTTTTTTCTTGGGTTGTTTGCATTGGCGTTTGTTTGGCAGGTTCGGGTTCTTCCATTTTAATCCCTTTTTTTTATTACCGCAAAGGATATTTCTTTTTCCTTTTCGTTTTCCACGCGGTAAACCCTTCGTAAAAAGTGGTTGTTTTCAGTTTTGGTGGGGTCGATTACCAGGGCGATGTTGAGGGCGTGGTCGAAAAACGTGTTTTGGGTGTTTGAGTCAGTGGTTGACAAAAAGCACCCGTAGCCGGGGTGCGAGTGGCACCAGCCCACGATTACTTTGCCTTGTTTTTCGTTGTATTGCCTTGCAAGTTGTTGGAATGCCTCTTTTGTGAACCTTACCGAGGCAGAGGTTGAGTTGTTGCCGGCGGTTATGTAGTCTTCTACCAACACCCAGTTTTTTCCTTTGTGCGAGTAGAATTTTCCAATTAAAAGTCCGAGGGCCTCCAGGTTTTTTTCTGAAAATCTTTTGCAGTGTTCGTCGGCTTTTGAAATGCATTCTTTTAGGAAGTATGTTTGACGCAACGTTATTCGTCTCCTTTCAGTTTTTTTGCAATGTCGGAAAAGAAGCCTTTGATTTCGTACCACGCGTTTTTCGGCGTTATTTTTTTCTTGTCGTCGTACGCTTTTTCCCTCATTTTGTCAAGCGCGCTTTTCTTTTTTTCCTCCGGAGTTTGCTCGTCTAACAGCGAGTAATCGCGTGTTTCAACCACTTTCGGCTTAGCTTCTGCTGACAACGGCGTTTCAGCGTTTTGTGTTGTTTGAGCTTGCTGGCGTTCAGTTGTTGTTTGTGTCGGTTCTTGGCTTTGTCGAGGTTCTTTTGGTGGCAAGGCCTGTGTTGTCGTGTTTTCTTCTGTTTTAGGTCTTTCGAGGTTTGTTTGCTGTTCTTGCGTGGCAGGTTTTTGGTCTGTTTTTTGTTGGGTTGGTTGTTTTGGAGTATCTTCAATTTTTCGCGGTGTTTTGTTTTCTTGTGGTTGTTCGACGGGAAGCTGTTGTTTGGTTTCAACTGGAAGATTTTCTTTTTTTGTGTTCACCCAAGGCGGGCCTTCTGTTATTTGCGTGTTTTGGCTTACTATTTTGGGTTTTTTTTCTTCCATTTTGCACCGATACTTATTAATCTCATCTCTTTCTAAAAGGTAACGGAGAAAAAAAGGAGCGTGGTTTTTGCTTTGGCTGAATTCAACATTACTGTAAATCATACTACAAGTGGGAAGGAAACGGTTTTGGCAGTTGAAGCGGACTTTACCGTTGCCTCGGTTTTAGAGGTGCTGGCTGAAAGCTTGCATTTGAAGGACCGTTTTGTTTTGGCTACTAAAGACAATAAGATTCTTGACCCACAAATGACGCTTAAAGAGGCAGGGGTGCAGGAAAACTCTGAACTTTTGCTGATGCCCGACCCCACTGGCGGCTGAAAAAAAAGTTTTTGTGTGGTGGTGTTTATGCCCAATCTCCCTGTGTCTATTTGGCGTCGTCGCGTTGAAAGCGAGTATGAGAATCTTTCGAAGGGAAGCTACTCCTTTACCGTTAATTCGGATAAAACAGCGTACGACTTTTCGTTGTCGGGCGTTGCGTTGCAGGAGGTTCCTGTTGGAAGCGGTAATATTTCAAAGACGAACGGTCCTCACAAGGTTAGGTTTACGATTAAACGCGAGTTTCCTTACGCGGGCGGGTTTGATTTGGAGTGGCGCTCGCCGATTTTTCACCCTAATATTCACTCAAACGGAAAGGTTTGTATTCAGCTTGTAAACAAATGGAGTGCGGGGCAGACCATTGCAAACATAATGGATGCTTTGCAACAGTTGTTGGAGAATCCTAACCCCAATTCCCCGTTGAATTTGGACGCCGCTCAATATTTTTTGGAGCATCCCGGCGCGTTGGGGGATGAAAACTTGCCTAAACGGCAGTTGAAAAAACCGCGGGTCGTCAAGTAGTGTTGTTCCAAATGAATTTTCTTGCGCCGTGTTCTTTCAAGTACTCGCGGATTTTTCTTGCAACGGGAACGATTTTTTCTTCCTTTAAAATATCGGGGTTTTTCTTGCTTACCTCGTATAATGATTGAACCAATATTTTTCCAATGTCCTTTGTACGGCCCTGGTAAAACGTTTCGTTTTCAGCCTTCACGTTAAGCGTTCTGGGTGTTATTTCCAAAATGTTTCCGGTTGTTTTTCCTTCAATTTTAAAGCAGTAAACCTCTTCCTTTGTAGTCGGCCGTCCGGGAACTCCAAAAACAAACGAAACCGCGTTTTTGAATTGGTAGTAATCGGATTTTTCCACCAAGCCTTCGTGAAAGTAAACGGTTATCTTGCAAGTGGGCCACTCGTGTGCGTGGCCGGTTTGCACTCGGACTGTAAGCCTGGGCTTTTTGAGTTTCGTAATCGTGTATTTTTCCTCCATTTATCCAATCACAAATTTTTGTATTGTTTTCGTTTTGTCGTAATAAGACCCTTGCTTTTATTGCCTTTAATTATTTTGTAGGCTTGTTTTTTTCCTTTTTTGCGTTCAACAACGTAAATGCATTCATGAGGTTGCGAAATTGAAACGGTTTCCTCGTTTGAAAGCCTTAAAAGCAATTGCAGCAAAACGCGGTTTACCGCTTCGTGTGCGACGATTATTACTGTTTGTCCGCGGAAGTGCTTCAACCGGTCCAAAAACTTTGAAACCCGTTTTTTCACGTCTTCGTAGTTTTCCCCACTTGGAGTGCGGTAGTTGTACTTATCTTGCCGTTTTGCGGTTACAACCTCGTTGTGCAAACGCCGCGCTTTTTTGAAAGACAAGCCTTGTAAAATTCCCGCGTTTATTTCCCGCAACTCTCGAACGAATTCAACCGGAACGCTGTGGTATTTTGCAATCGCGCGCGCAGTATCCTTTGCTCGCTGCAAGTCGCTTGAAAAGACATGCGACGCGTGTTCCCCTTTCAAAAGCTCTGCGTTTTTCTCAACCTGCGTTTTTCCAAGCCGCGTAAGCCTTCCGCCGAGCCATCCTTGCAACACTCCCAAACGGTTTCCCACGGTTTCGCCGTGGCGCACGATTATTATTTTAGTAGTCATTTTCCGTAACAATTTAAAGAATCGCGCGCTTAAAAAATACCTTTCGATTTTTTTTCCAAGGAGGGGGAATCGACGTTTGTCCAAGCCTAAAATCATGAGCGTAAAAGAACCGGTTGTCGAAGAAAAAGAACCGCCTTCAAAAGAAGAGTGGGAGTTTCTGGAAGAATACGAAACTTCGCAAAGCATTGTTGAAAAAATCAAGCACTTTTTGCAAGGGTAAAAAAAAAATGCCAGAAGAATTCACGCGTCCTTCCTGGGACGAGTACTTCAAACAAATTTGCCGCGACGTATCGCTTCGCGCCAGCTGCCGCTTGCGCAAGGTCGGAGCACTAATAGTAATAAACGAACGAATTTTATCCACGGGTTACAACGGTTCTCCCAGAGGCCTTCCGCACTGCCTGGATGTGGGTTGCAAGATTGTCAAAGTGCATGAGGGCGACGAGGTAAACGAAAGGTGCGATAGGTGCCTTCACGCAGAGCAAAACGCGATAATCCAGTGCGCGTTGCACGGGGTTTCCTGCGAAGGGGCCACTTTGTACACCACTGCGCGACCGTGCCGCTTGTGCGCTAAAATGATAATCAACGCCGGGATAACCAGAGTCGTTTACGAGGAAGATTTCAAAGACAAAGAACCCTTCGAATTACTCAAACAAGCAGGCGTCAAAGTTGAAAAAAGCTAGTTTGACGTCGGCTGTTGCAAACAAAGCTGCTGCTGAGTGCGCAAGAATATTGTTTTCATGTGATAACCTGCCCTCCAAAGCCCAGTTGCAACGCTTGAAAGGCAAGGCTTCAAAAAAATTCGGTTCGGCACACGTTGTTGGAAACGCGCAAATACGCGAACAAATCCCTGAGGATTTAATGACTCCCGCGCTGTCGCGTTTGCTTAAAACAAAAGACGTTAGGTCGCTAAGCGGTATTTCGGCTGTTGCAATAATGGCAAAGCCGGCTTTGTGTCCGGGCGAATGCATTTACTGCCCGAGGGGAAAAAACGCTCCTCAAAGCTACACGGGTTTTGAGCCTGCAACAATGCGCGCCATTCAAAACAACTACGACGCGTTTAGAATGGTTTCAGTCAGGCTTGCACAGTTTAAAGCCGTCGGCCACGGGCCGCAAAAATGCGAGCTTATCGTAATGGGCGGCACCTTCAACGCGCAAAGTGAAAAATACCAAAAACAATTTGTCAAAAGAGCGTTTGACGCGTTCAACAACAAGACTGCAAAGACGTTGGAAGAAGCCTTTAAGCTGAATGAAAAGGCAAAACACAGAGTAATCGGGTTGACTTTTGAAACGCGTCCGGATTTTGCAGGCAAAACCAAGGTGTCAAAGCTTGTTGATTTGGGCGCAACACGGGTGGAATTAGGCGTCCAATCAATTGCAAAAGGCATGTATGAAAAAGTAAGGCGTAATCACTCAGTTGACGACGTTGTGCAGGCCACGACGAATTGCAAGAACGCTTTTTTGAAAGTCGGCTACCACATGATGCCCGGACTTTTTTCCACTCCCAAAAAAGACGTGGCAATGTTCAAAAAGATTTTTTCGGATTCGCGCTTCAAACCAGACATGTTGAAAATTTACCCTTGCCTTGTAATGCCCAACACGGTGTTGCACGACTTGTGGAAAAAAGGAGAATTCACTCCTTATGCCGAAGAAGAGGCAATCAAGGTTTTGCTTGAAATCAAAAAGTTTGTTCCAAAGTGGGTTCGCATAATGCGCGTTGAGCGGGACATTCCCTCCGACCAAATTGCAGGCGGAATAACGTCAACCAACTTGCGGCAAATGGCTTTGGAGCAATTAAAGAAAAAAAATTATGAATGTCAGTGCATCAGGTGCAGGGAGGCAGGCCTGCGATCAAGAGATGGAACAAAAATTGATTTTGAAAACGCGTCTCTTGAAAGAATTGATTACAACGCAAGCAATGGTACGGAAGTATTTTTGTCTTTTGAAGACAAAAGTTCCAATTCATTGCTGGGCTTTTTGCGATTGCGCTCTCCAAGTGTTGATGTAGTTAGGCCTGAAATAAGCAAACAAACCGCGGGGGTGCGAGAGTTGCACGTGTACGGTGAACAAGTACCTATTGGTGCGAGGAAAAAGAAGGCGGTTCAGCACAAGGGATTCGGAGCACAACTTTTGGATGAAGCCGAAAGAATTTCAAAAGAAGAATTCGATGCTGGAAAACTGCTTGTTATTAGCGGAGTAGGCGTACGAGAGTATTATAGAAAACAAGGTTACAAATTGCAAGGCGCGTACATGGCAAAAGGCTTGCGCTGATATCGTTGCAGGAAAAGCGGTGATGGCGACAGAAGGGTTTCGTTTCCCAAGAGGAGGCAATCCGAAGAGAATTCGGTTCAAGGAAACGTTTGTTTTCTTTCGCGCACCGGTTTTCACAAAATCAGGGGAAAACTTGGAAATTTTCCGCTCTTTAGTAGTAACTTTGATGTTATTAATAGTTTTCTTTGCGGTTTTCCGTAAAATTTATAATATTCTTGTGTTTTATTATTAAATGTTCGGATATTTTTCGAAAAACAAGGGGATTTTTGTTTGGCAAGGGATTTGAGGCTTGGGCGCGTTGATTTTCGGCTTCTTGACGAGTTGCAGCTTAATTGCAGGCAGAGCCTTAAGGACATTTCCAAGAAATTGAAGGTTCCAATGAGCACGATTCACGACAGGGTTAAACGCTTGGAAAATTCTGGCGTGATAAAGTCGTACTCTGCGGTTTTGGATGCTGAAAGTCTTGGGGTTTCGCAGACTTCGTTTGTTTTGGTTTCCGTGAAATCTAATTTTCCGGCTGATTTGAAGAATAATTTGTCTGACTGGGATATTTTCAAGGAGATTGCCAAGTTTTCCAGGGTGCAGGAGGTTCATATTGTAACTGGGGAGTGGGATTTGCTTTTGAAGGTGCGTGGGGATTCGGTTAAGGACATTGGCTTGTTCGTAATTGAAAAATTGCGTCAGGTTCCGGGCATTGACCGTACGCAGACTATTGATGCGGTTCTTTCTCCGAAGGAAACGTTGGCGGTTAATCTTGACGCTGCATTTAAAACAATCGGGGAATCTTAATTTCCTTTGAAAAAAAGGTGTCTTTTTAATTTGAAAAAAATAGAATCGGGAACCAGGGTGAAAGTGACCAAGGGCAAGCAAGTCTTTGAGGGAGTGGTTGTTCCCTCGGATGAAGAAAAGGTTTTGTTGCTCAAACTTGACTCGGGTTACAATGTCGGAGTGGGACTTGATTCTTCAGTGAAACTTGAAAAGCTTTCTTCGAAAAAGCACGTTTTTGGAAAAGCCGCTTTGCGTAAGGTAAAAGCGCGCGGAGGTTTGCCCAGTGTTTCGCTTGTTTCAACGGGGGGGACAATTGCCTCCAGAGTTGATTACACAACAGGCGCGGTGCAAGGTTCGATGAGTCCTGAGGAAATAATTTCCACGTCTCCTGAAATTGCACAAGTTGTTTCGTTTAAATCAGTTCAAAGCCCTTTTCGTATTCAAAGCGAAGATGTGACTCCTAGGGAGTGGGGGGTTATTGCGAAAACAGTTGCCAAGGAATTGAATTCTGGAGCTGTTGGCGTGATTGTAACCCATGGAACGGACACCATGCACTATACGTCTGCAGCGCTGTCTTTCATGCTTGGAAATTTGAATTCTCCTGTTGCACTTGTGGGCGCGCAGAGATCTCCGGATAGGGGCAGTTTTGACGGTCGCTTGAACTTGTTGTGTGCTGCAAATTATGCCAAGTCTTCTTTTGCCGAGGTTGCGGTTGTAATGCATGGTACAAGTAGCGATGATTATTGTTTTGCGCACAGGGGTACAAAAACGCGTAAAATGCACGCCACGCGCAGGGACGCTTTCAAAAGCGTTAATGCGAAACCGTTGGCGAAAATTTTTCCGGATGGAAGAGTCGAGCAGTTGAACTTGGATGCTAGAAAAAGGGTTTTTGCTGAAGGCGGCAAGGTTGTTGCGGATGTTGCCTTTGAGGAGAAGACAGCGATCGTGAAAGTTTTTCCCGGGGCAAGTCCTGAAATTCTGGATTTTTTTGTTGACAAAAAATATAAGGGAATTGTTTTGGAGGCAACTGCTTTGGGTCACGTTCCGACAATAATGACTGCGGAGTCAACGTCAAAGAGTTGGATTCCATCGCTAAAGCGCGCAATTGACTGTGGTCTAACCGTTGCAGTTACCTCGCAGTGCTTGTACGGTTCTACTAATCCAAGTGTTTACTCTAACTTGCGGGCGGTAAGCTCGCTTGGCGCGATTTATTGTAGGGACATGCTTCCGGAAACAGCTTATGTGAAGTTGGGGTGGGTTTTGTCGCGTGAAAAGAAGCCTGAAAGAATTCGGGTTTTGATGGAAAGAAACATTGCAGGCGAATACAACGATAAACTAACGCAAGACGACTTCTTGTAAAACCGGTGTTTTTAGTGAAAGGTTTCAAGTGTGGTTTGGAGATTCACCAGAGGCTTAGCAGTGGCAGCAAGTTGTTTTGTCGGTGTTCTGACGTTCCTGTTGGGCCGGGAGTTGCTCCAAGCGGATCGTTGCGTCGAAGGTTGCAGGCGGTAGTTGGGGAAACTGGCAAAGAAGACCGTGCGGCTGTTTTTGAGCAATCTCGCGGTCGGGAGTTTGTTTATCAGTTGTTTGACGACCATTCGTGTTTGATTGATGTTGATGAACAACCTCCGTTTCCAATTAATCAGGACGCGCTTGACACTGTTTTGTCCATTTCGCTTTTGTTGAACTGCACTTGCGTTGATGAGTTAGTAGTAATGCGCAAGACGGTGGTTGACGGCAGTTCGCCAAGTGCTTTTCAGCGAACGGCTTTGGTTGCCACTGGTGGTTTTTTGGAGACTTCTCGTGGCAAAGTGGGGATTCAAACGGTTTGCATTGAAGAA
>JBHHTN010000003.1:0-23853 GCA_046753405.1 Candidatus Micrarchaeia archaeon
AATAGTTGATTTACATTTTATAAACGCTTTATAAAACGATTGGGAATTTTCCTCATTAGGGGTTCTTGTTTTTTTTTGAAAAAAAAGGGTTAAAATCGTGTTTTTGAGGTTTGAAAGAAGGTTATGGGTGTTTTAAACGTTTTTTCTAATCGCACGCTGATTTCTGTGCTTTTTTATTTGTCTTCTTTGGTTTTTTCTTTAAAGTTTTTTTATTCGAGTTTTGTCACTTCTGCTGCGGCTTTGGCGTTGACTTTAGCATTTATTGGTTATGCCTTGAGTTTGACGCTTTTAGGAAAAAGGTCGGCTGAAGAAGGCAAGTCTTTGAAAGACGCTGTTGTTCTCGGCGTTTCGGAGAGTGCTAAGGACTACTTTTTTGTAGGCTTGCTTTATGTTTTGGTTGTTGTTTCGGCGCAGTTTTTTGCTCCCGGATTTTTTGTTGACAACGCGTTGTCTTTTGCTTTTGTTTACTTTGTTTTTTTCACGGTTTTCTTTGCTTTGTTTGGGGCTTTTCTTGCAGGGGCAGGAGCGTTTTTTGCTAAAAACAAGAGAAGTTAGAATGCTTCTGCGATTTGTTTTTCAAGTTGTTGGATTATGAGCTGCACTTGCTTTATTGTTTTTTCGTTGAATTTTTTGGTTTCAAAAACTCCTTTGAAGGAGTCGGAAAACTGCGGTTTTTTCAATTCTTTTTCAACTGCGCGCAGGATTTTTGCAAGCTTTTTTTGGTTTCCGCGCAAGGCGTGTGTAACAACTTTTTCCACGTTTATTTCCTCTGCCAACGCAACAGCGTCCCTTGTGTCAGTAAGCCTTGCCGCGTGAAGCTTTAACGCGATCAAAAGTTCTTTTTCTGGAACAAGCACGAAAACCGCTTTTTCTATTCCCTCTACTTTGCGCTTTGAAGAAAATTTTTTCAGGTAATCCAAGCTCCATGCTGCGTTGGTCTGCCTTGAAATCAACGCGTTCACAAGCAAATCGACCGTGGTAGGCATGCGTTTTGCTTCCTGCAACCATTGCTGGAACTCTCCGCCGTATGCTTCAAGCTTTTTTTCCGCGTGTTTGCGGTAGCCGAGTTTTTCCAAAATAACGGAAAATTTTTCCAAATCCGCGGAATTGATTACAATGTCTGCGTCAATCGAATAACGATGTCGGAAGGCGGACACTGCATAGCCTCCCACAAGCACGAAGTCCAAGCCTTCGGCTTCAAAAGCCTGCAAAGCGGAAAAAACCGCGTTCTCACGTTCTACAAATGATTCAAGCATTGTGCGGTTCAACTGCGTATCGCGCTTTCAATCCTAAGCGATGCATTCTGCTTACCATTTCCAATGCGGGTAAAAAGTTGTACTTGTATTTTTTCATGAATGCAACTGCGTTTTTCAAGGGGATTGTGGGCGCGTCTTCGACGGACACGACTTCAAAATCGTTTTTTGGCCGCAAGACGTAGAAGACGCCGCTGTGGTTGGAATCAGAATAGCTTCGCAAGCCTGTTTTTGAAAAATATTTTTTCCATTTGTTCAAGTCGTCTTGTTTGACTTTAATGAAAATAGGGTAATGGCTTTTGCTGCGCTCGATGTTGTAGCCGCCTTTGGTCCAAATGAACACGGCGTCCAATTCAGTGAAAGTATATTTCAATCCAGCGTACTTCAACGCTTCGTAATGCAATCCCACGTTGCCTTTTGCCACTGACGCGAAAAAAGACAACGCGGTCTTGTAGAACCTGTTTTTTGGGTTCAAGGTTATGCGTTTGCCACTTTTTCGCGAAAACACCCCAATCTTCGCCAACTCGCCGACCCACTTGTACGTCCAGGCATAAGACAATCCTATGCGCTTTGACAAAGCGCTCACGCTGTCCAAAGGCCTTGCAGAGGCCAAAATGCGAAACACATACTGGTTGAACATATTGAAATTCACTAAAAACACCTCTTTTTTAATTATCATTATAGTGATAATTATAAAATAAAAGGCTTTCTCTCTAATGCTTGAAGTCAACAAACAAAATAGCGAAACGGCTTTTTTTAATCTTTTTCGTGTTTTGCGCCTAAAATTTTTCTTATTTTTTCTGCTTTTGTTTTTCCTATTCCTTCTAATTGCGATAGTTCTTTTTCACTTGCGTTGAATACTGCTTTTACTGACTCGAAGTGTTCCAACAGGTTTTTGGCGTGTTTTGCTCCTATTCCCGGAAGGCTTTCGATTATGAATTGTTGTTGCTTGGGAAGGGTTGTGGGCAGTTTTTTCGCGTTTAACCTGATTTCTTTTTTTTCAATGAATTGTTCTTTGAAGGCGCAGGCGTAGATGAATTCTCCGAGGTCTTCGTCGTTTTTGAAGAAGAAAAGGGGTATTTTGTAGTCTGTTGCAAGGCTTATGAGCGCTCCTTGTACTGCTTTGGGGTTTAACCGTTGGTGATGACTTTTGCCGGTTACGCAGATTAAGGGAGATTTGTAGTTTTTGTTCAGTTCTGCGGCTTGTTTGAATATTCGTCCGTCTATTATGCTGCTTTCGAAGTCGTTTGCTGTTTTGCGTTCAATTGCAACGTTTTTGCTTGCTATGAAGTCTGCAACTGGCAAGCGCGTGCTTTCAACCAGGGCGCCTAAGCTTACTAGTTTTTTGCAGGCTTTGCTTTTGGTTTCGCGGTCGTCGGCTGCAATGCGCGGGTTGGGGGGTTTCACTTTTTTTTGTCGGCTCCTTTTGTCTTTTCAAAACGTTTAAATGTTGTTTTTGCTTTTCTTGGTTTTGAATGGCTTTTTTGTTTGAACCTGTGTTTTTGGCTTTTGTCTTGAGCTTGGTTCACTTGTTTACTCATTTTTTGGCCGAGCGGGTTGAAAAATGGCATGTTCAAATCATTAGTTTTGGCGCCGGCGTTTTTATTGTGTTCATGTTTTTAGACTTGTTTCCGGAGGCTTTGAAAACCGAGTATTCATATTCATTTTTTCTTTTGGGTTTTGTAGTGTTCCACTCGGTTGAAAAGTACGTGTACCAGCATACTAATCCGAAGCTTTTGAAGGAACAGGTGGGTTCTTTGGATGTTTTGGGTTTTATTGTCGCGGACGTGTTTAAGGGAATTGCGCTTGTTTTTGCTTACGTTGTTGATCCTTCGCTTGGTTTTTTCATTTTTATTCCGCTTGTTTTGGATAAGGTGTCTTCGGCAACGCTTTTTGCGCACTTGCTTGAAAGGTTCAAGCATTACAAGTGGCTTGGTTTTGCGTTGAGTTTTTCGGTTTTGCTTGGCGCGCTTTTTGCGAGTTTTGTTTCCCCAAGCGGGGTGTTGTTTGAAGCGGCCTTTGCCATGGTTGTTGGAACGTTGTTGTACATTGTTGTGCGTGATTTGATTCCTCATGGCCGCAAGGGAAACCTTACTTATTTTTTGCTGGGAGCTTTGTTTTCGTACGCAATTTTGGCAAGGGTTTTGTGATTTTTCAGCAGATTTTGGAGTTGTCTGGCATTTCTTGGTCGTCAACTGTTAAGAGGCATATTTTTGAGGGCGGTTCTTCTGAATCGGGCACTGCGGCAAGTAGCATTCCTTGGGACTCTACTCCCTTGATTTTGCGTTCTTTCATGTTTGCGATTACGATTATTTTTTTGCCTAAGAGTTCGTCGGGCGCGTAGTGTTCGGCGATGCCTGCCACGAGTGTTTTTTCTTGGGTTCCTACTCTTACTAAGAGTTTGTATAGCTTGTTTGAGTCTTCGACTTCTTGTACGTTGAGTATTTTGCCGACTCTCAGGTCGAGTTTTGCAAAGTCTTCAAAGGAAATTTTTTCTGGCAAAATAAAACCACTTTTTTTTCAGTCGGCGTCGTTTGGTTCGTGGGGCAGGAGTTTTTGTCTTTCTATAATTGCTGCTTTTACTAGTTCTTTTTTGTTGTCCGGTACTTTGAAAACGCATATTTCTTGGCCTAGGATCGTTTTGCATTCTTGTGCTAGCAGTTCTTTTTCGATTATTGCTTTCAAGTATTGTTGGGCCGCGTTTAAATTTCCTTTTCCGAATGCGATCAGGTGTTTTCCTGCAACAGGGTCTTCTTTTGCGGTTTTGACTACTCTGTCGACGCTTATTGGGTTGCGGTATGCTTTTTTGAGTAAGGCGTATTGCTTGTCGCTGCACGTTTTGATCAGGTAATTGTTCAGTTCGTTTCCGGTTATCATGTTTTTTTCTCCTTTCGAAAATTTTTGTTTTTTCGTTGTTTGATTGTATAAAAAACGTTGTTGTTTCCCTGCAAGCCTTTTTATTTTTCCGTCTGCATTATTTGAGTTTGTCTTTAGTTTTTTTTCTTTTTAAACGCATTTACTGGGTTGTATTTGCAGGCTTTTTAGGGCTGGTGTTATTTTGGAAGCAAGGCTTAAAGTGGTGTTGTTGAGGCATACTCCTGACCCTCAGAGGGCGTGTGCTGCTGCTGCAAGGCAGTGTTACAGTCCCTCCAGCGTTGCCCAGTTGCAGGAGAAGATGTCTGAGGGGCAGGTTGAGGGTTTGTTGGATAGGATTGTTTCAGGCGGCCATCATTCTGTTTTAGAGCATGCTTGCTTCACTTTCGCGGTGGAAGGGGTTTCTCGTACTTTGACCCATCAACTGGTACGTCATCGCGTTGCTTCTTACTCTCAGCAGTCGCAAAGGTATGTGAAGGAAAAGGACTTGGATTACGTTGTTCCTCCGAGGATTCGAGTTGATGAAGGGTTGGCGAAGAAATTCGAGGAGGTTATGCGGTTTTCTCAGGAGGCTTACGCTTTTTTGCTTGAATCCGGCGTTAAAAAAGAGGACGCGAGGTTTGTTTTGCCGAATGCCTCGGAAACTAAGATTGTTGTTACGATGAACGCGCGGGAGTTGCTGCATTTTTTCAAGGTTAGGACGTGTAATCGCGCGCAGTGGGAGATTCACGCTCTTGCAGACAGGATGCTTCATGAGTGTCGCAAGGTGGCGCCGGTTATTTTCAAGTACGCGGGTCCTACGTGTGTTACTGAACGGATTTGTTGGGAAGGCGAAATGGCTTGTGAGAAGTGGAAGGCTATTGAAGGTGCCGAGGTTAGGAAAAGGGGTTGAAAACGCGTTATGGCTGTTGTTCATTGTGGGAAACTTGCTGACAAGATTCTTGAAAGCGTGGTGGAGGAAGTCACGGAGTTGAAAAGGCAAGGGGTTACTCCTTCGTTGGCGGTTATTTTGATCGGCCAGGATGCGGCTTCGAAGATTTACGTTAAGAAGAAGGTTGAAGCGTGTTTGAAGGTTGGAATGTTGTCGCGGCAGTTTTACTTGCCTGCCGACGCGTCTGAAGAGGAAGTTCTTGGCTTGATTGACAAGTTGAACAATGATGTTTCCGTTCACGGCATTCTGGTGCAGCTTCCAATTCCGCGTTCTTTTGACAAAAACCGCGTTCTTTCTGCTATCAACGAGTTTAAGGATGTTGACTCTTTTCATCCGTCTAACATAGGGCTTTTGGCGGTTACCTCGCCTCGTTTTACTGCGTGTACGCCTGCGGGAATAATGGAGTTGTTCAAGGACGAAAAGGTTCCATTAAAAGGTGCGGAGGCGGTGGTTGTTGGTCACAGTAATATTGTTGGCAAGCCTATTGCGTTTTCTCTTTTAAACGAGAATGCTACTGTTACTGTTTGTCATTCGTCTACCAGGGATTTGGCGTTTCACACGAAAAACGCGGACATTTTAATTGTCGCAGTAGGAAAACCCGGGCTTATTACTGGGGACATGGTAAAACCGGGTGCTTTTGTCGTGGATGTTGGAATAAACCGCGTGAGGCTTCCAGATGGCAAGACCAAAGTCGTGGGAGACGTTGACAGGGAAAGCGTTGAAAAGGTTGCGGGAAAAATTACGCCTGTTCCTGGGGGAGTTGGCAAGCTTACTGTTGCAATGCTTTTGAAGAACACGGTTACTGCTGCAAAGCTGTGGCTTTCTGAATCCAGAAAACGCGAGTGAGTTTCAAAGGATTCTGGCTTGGTCAGCGCCTGTTTTTTTTATCCAATCGTATTTTCCAGAGGTGGTTTTGAACCATGCCATTCCCGAGAAGAGGAATATGGCGAAAAAGCTTTCAAAAAGCATTGTGTCGGCGCTGTGCGCGTGGCCGAAGGCTCCTCCCACGGCCGCATTGATTTTTAATGCCTCGTGAACGGAGAACATTAAAAGCGCTGTTCCAAGCATTGCAAGCGGGAGCGAAAGAGTGGTGTCATTTAACTCTTTTTTTGCTTTTAGTGTAATGATTAGAACTGCCAGGGACAGTGCAAGGTTCAATACGCCAATAACCGCGTTTTCCATTTTTAATTCAAATTTTTGCTTTATAGTGACGAGTATTCTTTTCCTACTAAATTGAATTTTTCCAAACTTTTTTTGAATCTGTAGAATCCCAAAAGCATTATTGCGAGAAACAAAGTTGTAAGGCCTTGGTTGGCACTTGCAAGCGCGCTTACCAGCGGGCCGTCGTTGGAAATTTCAAGCATTTCGTAATATTCGACAAGCGAGCTGATTATGAATATTACCAGGCCAATTCCAATAACTTTGAACGAGTTTGAAAGAGCGCCTTTTTCAAGAGAGGCGTACAGGAGAATTGCGATGATTACCGCACCTACGCCCAACATTGCGTTGAACACGTGCATCCACATAAGGTCCAGTGGAAAGGGCGAGGCCATAGGCTTGAATTGTGTTTTTTTTTCGTTTTAAGTCTTTTCATTCGGTGTTTCCGCTTGAGTCTGCTTTGGTATAAGACTGGTCGAATTCCGCTTTTTCTTTTGACACGAACTGCAGTCTTTTTTTCCAGTTTTCTTTTTTTGCAAGGTTGCGGACTTTTTTTTCTACTTCTGCAAATTCTCCGCTTTTTAATTCGAATTCTTCTGCGTGTTTTGCTCCGCGTTGTTCTGCGCGGAATTCTAAAAGTCTCCATAAACTGATGTTGTCGAATTTTTTTATTGTTTTTGCAACGTCAAGCACTTCGCATGCGTTTTTTTTGGAAACCATTGTTGTAATGCTTACTGCAACGCTTTTTTTTCGCAGGAATTTTAGTGTTTCAATTACGGCGTCGAAGTGTTTGTCGCTTCCGCGCATTTTCGCGTGAGTGTGCGGAGGTCCATCTAAAGGCAGGTTTATTCTGTCTACAAAAGGCAGGATTTCTTCCAGTTTTGCTTGCGACGCCAAGCCAGTGGTGTGGAGGATCGTTTTCAAGCCGTCCTCTTTGGCGTGTTCAAGAAGAGCGGCAAGATCCTTGCGGCACAACGGGTCCCCGCCGGAAAAAACCAAGGTTTTCACATTGCGGCCTTTAAGGCGGGAAATGAATTTTTTGGCTTCCTTTGTTGAAAGCTCGTTGCCGACTTGTTTTTTTGCAAAGCAAAACCTGCAGTTAAGCAAGCAACGAGAAGTAACGTCCCAGACAACTGTTTTTGGAAGAGTCATTCTAGTATTTCCACCGCGTCTACTATTCCGTCCGCGTCTTCGTCGAAGCCTTGTACGACTTTGGCCAAAACGCTTGAATCGTGCGTGTTTCCCTTCTCTAATTTTTCGCGTTTTGTAATTATTGAAAGTACTGCCACTCTGGTGCTGTTGTGGTCCCGGCCTGAAACTACGAGAACTTTTTTTTGCTTGTTGAACGGGTTTGTCACTAATTCTACTATTCCAACGTTTTCGGAGTATTTTTTTCCCGACAAGCTCGAGGTTATATCAAAAGTGTTTTCGGCGAATTTTATCGGCAAGTGAGGGTTCAAAGAGTTCACAACCGCGTTGACTTTCGGGCCTCCCAATGCAAAGAGGTTTTCTTTTTTATGGTGTTCTTCTACTTCGGTGTCCAAGCGGTAAAGCGGGTAGGAAAAACTGGCGTACTGGCCCAGGTTCATGGCAAGTTCTGCTGCGGGGTACTCGCTTCCGCGCCCGCGGTATTCTCCGTGGGGGTCGGGCGAGCCTAAGATGAATAACGCGTCGAAAAACGAGTTTTTTACAAAAGGAGCGAACAGTTTCGGAGGTTTTTTTGTAGGCACAGAGGAAACGGGCCTCCATTTGTCTGAGAGGGTTACAGCCAAAGCGCTTGCACGAGCCTTGAAGCGCTTTGCCAAAGCGCCTTGTTTTTGCTTGTAGTCCACAAGTTCTACAAGTCCTGCCTTTACCAGGATGCGCATGTGGTAGTACGCGGTTTGCTCTTGCATTCCAAGTTCTCTTGCAAGCTCTGCGGGGTAGCGCGGTTGCCGTGATAAAAGCCTAAGCATTTTCAGGCGGTCTTCGTTTAAGGCCGAAAGGGTTTTTCCGTCTATTATTTCGGCGTCAAGGCTTTGTTTTCCTGCGACAAGCGAGGCATTCACAAAATCACCAGTTTGATTATTTTAATAACCTTATTGGATTTTTAATAGTTTTTAGTGTTATTTAAACTAAAAATATATTGTTTTTCTTGTATTTATTTTTCTCTTTTTTTAAGGGTCTTTTAATACCCGGTTGTCCTCAATTTTTGGTTTATATTTTTTGAGGATTGTTTTTTGAGAAATGTGCGGAATAGTAGGATACATTGGGGGCAGGAAGGCCGCGTCGGTTGCGCTTGAATCGTTGAGGAAGCTTGAGTACCGGGGGTATGATTCTGCCGGTTTTGCAACGGTTTACCGTGGGAGTTTGTCGGTTAAGAAGGCTGTGGGGAAGATTGACGAGGCTTCCGAGGGTTTCGGCGTTGAAAAGGCTGAGGGAACCGTTGCAATTGCGCATTCAAGGTGGGCCACTCACGGTAAGGTGACGAAGGAGAATGCGCATCCGCATTGTGATTGCAAGAATTCTGTTGCTATTGTTCACAATGGTATTATTGAAAACTTTCAGGAATTACGGACGGGTTTGGAAAAGCGCGGTCATTGTTTTTTGTCTGAAACTGACTCCGAGGTTTTGGCGCACTTGATTGAAGAAAATATTTCCGGCAATTCTTTGGAGGTTGCTGTTAGTCTTGCTTTGAAGGAGGTTAAGGGCTCTTATGCTATTTTGGCGATTTCAAAAAGCGATGGGGATAAATTTGTTGCCGCGCGCAGGGAAAGCCCTCTTTTGATTGGCTTGGGCAAAGACGAGGTTTTTGCCTCAAGCGATGCGTTGCCTCTTTTGGGACGGGCAAGCAAGGCAATTGTGCTTGGCGAGGGGCAGGTTGCGCTTGTTACTCCTAAGAGCGTCAAGGTTTTTGACCCTGAAGGCGTTGAGGTTTCTCCGGTTTTGCAGGATTTGAATTGGAGCGTGCAGGAAGCGTCAAAAAATGGTTTTGAACACTTCATGCTCAAGGAAATTTTGGAAGAGCCTCAGATGATTAAGAGTGCTTTGGCGCAGGACCAGCGTTTGTTGGAGGAGATGGCCGGTGAAATTGTCCGCGCTCACAGGGTGATGTTCATTGCCTGCGGTACAAGCAGGCATTCTGCTTTGGTTGGAAGGTACTTGTTCAGTCGTTTGGCTGACAAGTACTGTGACGTTATGATTGGTTCGGAGTATTCTTATTTTGCAGACCAGGCGGACCGCAAGACTTTGGTTTTGGCTATTTCTCAAAGCGGGGAAACCGCGGACGTGTTGGACGGGGTTCGTCGTGCAAAGGCCAAGGGCGCCAGGGTTTTTTCGTTGGTTAACGTGGTAAACTCTTCTTTGGATCGTTTGAGCGACCGTTCGATTCTTCTTAACTGCGGTCCGGAAATAGGGGTTGCGGCTACTAAGAGTTTCATAAACCAGCTTGTAGTTTTTTACCTTTTGGCCTTTGCAGCAGTTGGAAGATTTGAAGAAGGCAAGTCGTTGTTGGGGCAAATGGCCGAAGATGTGCAGTTGACTATAAATGAAAACAAGGAAAAGGCAATAAAATTGGCGGAAAAAATTCACAACAAGCCGGCTGCTTATTTTTTGGGAAGGGGAATAAATTTTGCAATTGCCTTGGAAGGCGCATTGAAGTTCAAGGAAGTTACTTACATTCATGCGGAGGGAATGCCTGCCGGCGAGTTGAAGCACGGAACACTTGCCTTGATTGACAAGGGAACGCCGGTTGTTTCGTTGAATCCTAAGGATTACACTTATTATGAGACGTTGTCCAACGCGTTGGAAACAAAGGCGAGGGGGGCTTTTTTGATAGGAGTGGGCGATGAGGAGAACGTGGAGTATGATTCTTTCATGAAAATTCCAGTTGTTGAAGAGATTTTTTACCCTCTTTTGACGATTGTTCCTCTTCAGCTTTTGGCCTACTATACTGCCGTGAAAAAAGGCAATGATCCTGATCGACCCCGCAACCTCGCGAAGAGCGTGACGTGCAAGTAGACTAACCCAGTAATTTGTCAAATAAATATATTATTAAATTTGTAGTTAGTAATTTGTGCATGATTTTCTTTGGAAAAATACGAAAGGCGAATTCAAAAGGAGCTGGTTTTGTGCAATTTCCCCCTGATTTAAGGGACTCTTTTCTGTTGGGTCAGACAATAAGCGCTAATTTGGAGAATGGCTTGCAATTTTACTCAAAAGCAACCAGATATGATTATCCTGGTTTTTATGTTCCTCTAAAGATTTGCTCTGAAAAAAACTTGGTAGGAAAAACCAAGAAATGGGTTGTGGAAGAACATGCGGGTTTTCATTCAAAGGTTGGTCGAGACGGCAGGATTTATGTTCCTCGAGGGGTTGTTGAAGCAAAGAATTTGAAGGATGGAAACATCGTAGAATTAACGGGGGCGTTTGGAAAAAGATTTTGTGTTTTGCATTCGCGAAAAAAGAAAAATTCCGTTGAATATTTCTGTATTTTTGACAAATTTTTGGCAGACCAGACAATAATATTTGTTGTTGAAAAAACAAAGCTGCCAAGAATTAGTAGTTTTTGGAAAAACGTTTTGAATGGTTTTACTTTAGCAAAAAGCCATGAGGCTTTAATTGTGTTTGATGGAAAGAAACAACCAGTACTGTTGTGCACTGATGTTCCTTTATCGGATTTAGTGCATTATCTAGGCGCATTTTTTGCAGATGGAACTAAGCGGGGTAATAGTTGGGCCATTTGTGCTTCCACATTTCAGCAGGCGGGATACTACTTAAAGATGCACAAACTCATGTTTCCAAAATCTGAGCTGCGTTTGACCCTATCGTACACTGCGGCGACGGAGTCTGAGGAAGGTATTGAACGCTTGAAGACGGAATGGGGTCGAAGAGGAATGCAACCGCATGCCGTGCGTGTACACCAAACTAAGACGGAAAGAAGTGAAAATAGAAACGTAAACGGCACTCTGATAATAAAAGAAAACCGGCTGCTAGTTTTGAAACTTTACAACCGACTGACTGCGATACTCATAAGACTGATTTTGCGTAGAAACGATTCTGCTTTGGCAAGAAAATTCCTTTGCGGAGTTATTGAGGGAGATGGCAACCCTGGAGGGATAAGTCATGGGCATGTAACTATAACTACTAATGAGAGGGATGCCAAAATCCTGAAAGAAATAGCAGGAGTAAGTCGTTTGAAATTCAAAGTACATAGTGATGGAAAAAATAAGGTCTCGATGCGAATAGGGGCCATTAGTTTGTTTGAGGACTTGGAAGAGTTAGGGTATGAATTATTCAAGTATTACCCAAAAAGAAGGAAGAAGTTAATTAGACGTTTGGCGTCTACAGGGATTGGACGGTTTTTTCTGGGCAAGCAAAAGAAAATTACTTCTTGGATTAAGGCTCGACTCAGAAATCACAGACTCATGGACAAAAATTACCAATTAACTAGGAAAGGTAAAAAAGTACAAAAATTATTCATTCATATGGCTGCAAAGCTTGCGAAGTAAAAATGTGATTTTATGACTATTTTTGTGATTCTTGCTGCGGGGAAGGGCACTAGGCTTTGGCCGATTACTGAAACTGTTCCTAAGTGCATGGTGCGGGTTTTGGGAAAGCCGCTGTTGCAGTGGATTGTTGAAGGTGTTGTTGAAAGCGCGGAAAAGATTGTTTTGGTGGTAGGCTGCAAAAAAGAGCAAGTAACCGAGTTTTTCAATAACAAGCCTTACAAGGAAAAACTGGTGTTTGTTGAGCAGGAAAAACAAGAGGGCACCGCGCACGCGCTTTTGCAGGCGGAGGGCGAGGTTGAAGAAGACTTTGTGGTTGTTAACGGGGACAACTTTTTTTCTACCGATGAGTTGGAGGAGGTTTGCAGGCAGTCTCACACTCGGAAAACGTTTGTTTTCGCGAAAAAAGTTGATGACTGCAGGAACTTCGGTGTTTTCGATGTGAAAGACGGCAAGATTTCAGGGTTTCAAGAAAAGCCCAAGGAAAAAAAGCCGGGTTTGGTTAACTTGAATTTGTTCAAAGCCCCGAAAAGTTTTTTCGAGTTCTTGAAAAAAGTTGAAAAGTCGCCTCGTGGCGAGTACGAGCTTCCCGATGCCTTGTTGCAATTTGCAAAGGAAAGCAATCCGGGTGTTTTGGAGTTGCAAGGTTTTTGGAGCGATGTCGGGTTTTTTTGGAACTTGATCGACGTGAATGCTTTTGCAGCAGAACACTTAGCGCAGGCTGAGGAAAACGGCGAAGTCGAAGACGGTGTAACTGTTAAAGGAAACATTTTTGTCGGCAAGGGAACGATTGTAAAGGCGCCTTCTCGAATAGAGGGGCCTGTTTGGATTGGGGAAAACTGTGTTATCGGTCCCAACGCGTTTTTGCGGAAGGGCACGGTGGTTGAAAACAATTGTCACGTGGGTGCTTCTGAAATCAAAAACAGCGTTTTGCTTTCTGGGTCCAACGCGCCTCATTTTTCTTACGTTGGGGACAGTCTGTTGTGTGAGAAAGTCAATCTTGGCGCGGGAACAAAAATTGCCAACCTTCGGTTTGACGATGGGAGTGTGAGGGTGAGTTTTCCTAACAACGGCAAGGAGTATGACTCGGGAAGGCGAAAGCTTGGTGCGGTAATAGGCGCGGGCACTAAGACCGGCATTAATTCTTCGGTCAACTGCGGGGTTTTAATCGGGTCAAGCTGTAGGGTTTTTCCTGGCGGGGTTGTTGAACAAAGCGTGAAAAGCAACGGGTCGGTAAAGTAGTTGTTTTGGGTTGGTTGTTGTGTTTAAGGCTTATGATGTGCGTGGAAAGTACGATGTTGACGTAACTGAGGAGAAGTTTGTAGCTTTGGGGAAAGCTCTTTTTTCTTCGAGCAATCGATTGGTTCTTGGAAGGGATTTTCGCAAGTCGTCAAAAACGCTTTCCAGTGCTTTAGCCCAGGGGTTTGCCTCAGGCGGCGGTTCAATTGATTTTTTGGGAGAGGTACCTTCTCCCACTGTCGCTTTTTTGTCAAAGGATTTAGGTTCTTGCATTACTGCATCCCACAACTCGGCGGAGTACAACGGTGCGAAGTTCTTCAAGCATAAACGGTGCTTTTTTTCAGGCGAGTTGTCAAAACTCAAGGAAGGGTTTGAAAAAGTGGAGAAAGTCGTAGTTAAAAGTGTTGAGCTGACTGAACAGGCGGCGTTGGTGAAGGAATACGAGGAATCGTTACCGGAGTTTAAAGGCGGGTTGTACGACTTGGCAGGAGGAGCTGCTTGTGGTTTGAAAAAGGTTTTTCCAAAGGTTGTTTTTGATTCTCCCGACCCGTTGTTTGAAAGGCATTCGGCCGAGCCAAAGGGTGAAACTCTTGCAAGGTTAAAGCGTGAAACGTTGCGGGGACGTCTTGTGGGGTTTGCATTTGACGGGGACGCTGACCGTTTGGCTGTTTGCGACAAGGGGAAGGTTGTTGAAGGCGATGTTTTGGCTGCTTTTGTCGTGTCTAATTTTTTTAAGAAAAAGGACAAGGTCGTCTTAAGTGTTGATTGTTCTAGCGAGGTTTCTTCTTTTTTGGAGAATGAAGGTTTTAAGGTTTTTTGGGCGAAAGTCGGCGACGTTAACGTTTTGAGCGAGGGTTTGCACAGGCAAGCGGCTTTTGCCGCGGAGCGCTCTGGCCACTACAGTTTTTTTTCGCACATGCCGTATTCTGATGCTTTGTATGCTTCTGCGTTGTTGTCAGGTTCAAGGCCTGGCGCGTTGTTTGACTTTGCAGGGCAGTTCAAGTCGGTTGTTTTGACTGACGCTCTTTACGTTTCTGCAGGTTTTTCAAAAATTTCTTCTTTTTTGAAGGGTCAAAAAGGCTTTTTGTCGGAAAGTACGGTTGACGGGGTTAAAGCGGAGTTTGAGGATTTTTCGCTTCTTATTCGTGCGTCTAACACCGAGCCTAAGATTCGCGTTAACAGCGAGGCAAAAGACGGGGATTTGGCGAAAGAAGGTTTGAGTCTTGCAAAACAAGCGGTTGAAAGTGCGAAAAATTGATTTTTGTGGGAACTTGCATTGAGCGTGCTTTTTTATTTTCACGAGTTATTTTTTTTAGAGGTTTTTGCTCGTGCTTGATGCTTTTTTGAAAGTTTTTGTGCGCATGTTGTTTGTCGCTAATAACCCGTTGGGCAAGATTTCGCTTGTTGTTGCTACTACTGTTGTCGGGTTTGCTTTGTTTTGGGAAAAGTTGAAGTACTCCGAAGGGTTTTTTGAACCGGCTATTTTTGCTTTGGCAGTTTTTCTTATTTCGGCGATTATTCTGAGGGTTTTGAATTACGTTTTTTTGGGGTTTGTGCTGTTGGTGGTGAAGAGGCGGCCTCAGACTAAGATTATTTCCCCTGAACGTGTTGAGAGGGTGCGTGAAAAAATTGTTGAAGCGATGAATTTGAAGAAGATTCGATTTGTGGAGTTCGACTCTTTTTCTGATCCGGAGAGGTTTATCATCGATATTTTGCGTTCTTTGTCCGATCGCTCTCCGCCTAATGTTTTGGTTGCGGCAACGCCTTTTTTGCTGGTTCGTTTTTCTCAGGATACCGGTCCGACTGGTTTGAGGCGTTCAACTTCGATTTCTTTCATCATAAACCGTGACGACGAGACAAGTATTACTTTTTTGAAATATTTGGAACTCATTGTTTTTTCGAAGAATCCCAAGGTGTTGGAAGGCAGGGAAGAATTTCGCGATATCCACCTGCACGCAGGGCTTGTTGAAGGCCCGTCGTTGAGAGGACCTTCCAAAAAATGAGTTTTACTTTTTTTCCTTTACGTCTTTCAATGCTTGTTTTACAAAGTCTTCTACTTTTACCCCGCCTGTGACTTCTCCGCTTCTTTTTCGCACGCTTATGGTGTTTGAATCCGCTTCTTTTTTTCCGAGGACTATCATGAATGGAATTTTTTGCAGTTGCGCGTCCCTGATTTTGTATTCTATTCCTTCTTGTCGCAAGTCCGTTTTAGCGCGAATGCCCGTTTCGACCAATTTTTTTTCAAGGCGGACTGCTTTTTCTGCGAAGGCGTCGGTAAGGGGCATTACCATGACTTGTACGGGGGAAAGCCATAGGGGAAAGTTTCCCGCGTAGTGTTCTATTAACACTCCTAAGAATCGTTCGATGCTTCCCATTACGACTCTGTGCAACATTACCACGCGGTGTTTTTTTCCGTCGGCGCCTAAGTATGTAATGTCGAATCTTTCAGGTAGGTTGAAGTCCACTTGTATTGTGGGGCCTTGCCATAACCTGCCTATTGCGTCTTTCATTTTAAGGTCTATTTTCGGCCCGTAAAAAGCGCCTCCTTTTTCGTCTATTTTGTAGGACAGCTTCATTTCTTCCAATGTTTCTTTCAAAGCGCGCGTTGCGTGTTCCCAAACCTCGTTGCTTCCAATTGCCTTTTCGGGCTTTGTTGACAGGGTTACTTCATAGCCCAGGTCGAATGCTTTTAGGACGAATTGTGCGAATTCCATTGTTTTTTTGATTTCGTCTTTGAGTTGTTCGCGTGTGCAGAAGATGTGCGCGTCGTCTTGCGTGAAACCTCTTACTCGAAACAATCCGCTTAAAACGCCGCTCAGTTCGTGTCGGTACACTGTGCCAAGTTCAAAGTATCGAATGGGAAGTTCGCGGTAAGAGTGTGATTTTGTTTTGTATATCATCATGTGGCCTGGGCAGTTCATGGGCTTTATGCCGTACTCCTGTTTTTCTATTTGCGTAAAATACATGTTTTCTTTGTAGTAATCGTAGTGGCCCGAGGTTTTCCAGGTGTCGGATTTGAACAAGTGTGGGGTTGCAACTGGCTCGTACCCTCGTTTTGCATGTTCGCTTTTTGCAAAGTCTTCGATGATGTTTCGCAGAATTGCGCCTTTTGGGTGGTACAAAATAAGTCCTGCTCCGGCAGTTTCGTTTACTGAAAACAGGTCGAGTTGGCTTGCAAGTTTTCGGTGGTCGCGTTTTTTAGCTTCTTGCGTTTTGTGCAGGTACGCGTCCAATTCTTTTTTGCTTGGAAAGGCAACGCCGTAGACGCGGTCGAGCGATGGGTTTCCAGCATCCGCCTTCCAGTAAGCGGCTGCAACGTCTGTTAACTTGAAGTGTTTTATTAGTCCTGTTGAGGGAACGTGGGGTCCTTTGCACAAATCCAAAAAGTTGCCCTGCCTGTAAACTGTTATTTTTTCGCCTTGCAACTCGTCTAAAAGTTGTAGCGTGAAGTACGCGTCTTTTTCCTTTAGCAGTTCCGTTGCCTTTTCCTTTGACAGCTCTTCGCGGGTTATTGGAAGGTCGGCTTTGACTATTTCGTGCATTTTTTTTTCTATTTTTTCCAAGTCCGCGGGAGACAGGTTTTTGTCGTCTGGAAGTTTAACGTCGTGGTAGAACCCTTCTTCAATTGCAGGCCCAACGCCAAGGCGGGTTTTAGGGTAGAGTTCAATTATTGCCTGTGCCAGAGTGTGGGATGCCGAGTGCCAGAATACTTTTTTTCCTTCTTCTGAAGAAAAGGTGAGGATTTCGACTTTAGCGTCGTGTTCCAACTTGAAAGACAAGTCAACTAGTTCTCCGTTTACCTTTGCAGCCAAGGCTGCTTTTGCAAGTCTTGGCCCTATGCCTTCTGCAACCTGCAGAATAGTGCTTCTTTTTGGGAATTCTTTGACTGTTTTGTCTGGCAAAGTTACTTTTATCTTCATTTTTTGTAAAACGCCTTTTTCTAAAAAAAGAGGTTTATTGTTAATGGCGTTGAAGCGTTTTAAACGTTTTTAGAAACAATCGTTTTTTTTTGTCGGCGTGGGTTAATTCCAACGAAAACGGTACCTGCCTGTTTCTTTCCCAGAGTTGTTAGGCTTAGCGTTGATCGTACAATTCTTGAAGTTTTTTTAGTCAGTTGCTTGCCTTTTTCTGTAAGTTTCTTGCGTTTGCTGTAGTTTGGTTCTTTCAGTGCAGAGTGCCACGTGTGGCTTTGTTGTAAGACGTTTTCAACTATTTTTTTTTCTTTTTCTGTTGGGGTTGAACCGTGCTGTCCGCCTATTCTTACAACAAGGGTTTTGCCTTCCAATTTAGTCTTTAAGGGCAGGGCTTCTTCGAATTCCCCAATAGATACAACTGCGCCAATTTTAGTCCGCTTATCTAATTCTTTATGCGACTCGTTGATTTTTTGGATTGGATCGAATTTTGCAACAAGTTCAGTGCCTTTTAGATTTTTTTCAAACTTAGCCTTGGCAAGTTTATGTGTTGGACGCAGTGAGTGTTCGTCTAGTGCTATTCTTTCCAAAGCCCTTACTCTTTGCATGGTCTCACTTGGTCTCTTTAAGCTTTTATTTTTTTTTGCTTTGCGTTAAGCGGGTTGGTTTGTTTTCAGTTTTTGCGCACCGTGACTTTCCACTCTTTTTCGGAACTTCTGTCCACTGCGAGGATTTCGTGTCCTTCGTTTTTCAAGCTTTTTGGAACTTCTTCTGCTGACTTTGGGAAGTCAAGCAGTATTTCCAGTACTTGTCCTTTGTTTAACGGTTCGAGTGCAAGCCATGCCTTGACGTAGGTTTGCGGGCATACTTCTCCCCGCAAGTCAACTTTTTTGTCAATGGGATTCGCGCCAATCAAATTTTTTCGCCTTTTTCATTCAATGCATGTTTTATATGTTTGCGGAAGTTTCACTTCTGTTATTGAGGGTTGTTTGCCGCAAAGCGCACAGGAATCGTCTTTTTTCAGTTTTATTTCAGAAAAGTTTGCAGTCAAAGCGTCGTATATTGCAAGTCTGCCTTGAAGGGTTTCGCCTTTTCCTATTACGAGTTTTATTGCTTCAGCTGCTTGAATGCTTCCAATTACGCCGGTTACCGCGCCTAAGACTCCTGCCTGACTGCAGCTTGGAACGCTTCCGGATTTTGGGGGCTTTGGAAATACGCAGCGGTAGCAAGGTCCTCCTTTTGAAAAAACAGTTGCGCGTCCTTCAAATTGGAAAACCGCGCCGTAAACAACTGGTTTTTCTTCCAAAAAGCACGCGTCGTTTACAACGTAGCGTGTTTCAAAGTTGTCGCACCCGTCTATTACTACGTCAAATTGTTTTACTATTTCCCGCGCGTTTTTAGGCGTTAGCCGTTCGTTGAAGCATTTTATTTCCACGTTTGGGTTTAGTTCGGTTAAAGTATTTTTTGCAGACTCCACTTTGGCTTTTCCCACGTCGGAGGTTTTGTGGAGTATTTGTCTTTGCAAATTTGTCAAGTCCACGTTGTCTGAGTCAACTATGCCTATTGTGCCTGCTCCTGCAGCTGTTAGGTAAAAAGCAGCGGGGCTTCCCAAGCCTCCTGCTCCAAGGCACAGGATTTTAGCGTTTTTTATTTTTTCTTGCCCGCTGCTGCCTATGTCGCGCAGTATTATTTGTCTGCCGTAGCGTTCAATATCCTCGTTGGAAAACTCAGTCATTTTTTTTCCTCTGGTTTTTAGCCCCCGCTTACTGCGGGGAGAATGAGCAACTCGTCGTTGTCTAAAAGCGCGCTTTCAAGGCCGTTTGAAAAGCGAAGGTCTTCTCCGTTTTTGTAGATTGCAACGTGGTTGTGCAAGTTGCCGGTTTCGTCCAAGACTTTTCTTTGAAATCCTTCTCCGAATTTTTCGCATAAAACTTTTACTGCGTCTTTGACGTTGTCCGCGCTTTGCACAACGGCGTTGTTTGCACCGTTTGTGCTGCCTCGCAAAGCGCTTGAAAAGCGGACGTTTATGTTGCAAGCCATTTTTTTTAATCAACTCCAAAAATTATAAATCTTTACGCTAGGGTTGCCGGTGCAACAGATGGTTGCAGGCGGGAAATTTCCTTTTGAACGTTTGTAATGCTGGCTTTCACGGGGATGAGTCGGTGTGCCTTTGAAACTATTTCGGGCGTTTTCAAACCGTTTCCGGTTATGTATAAGACTACTTTTTCGTCTTCTTGAATTGCGCCTTTTTCAACAAAGCGCTTCAGTGCTGCGAGGGCCGCTCCGCCTGCAGGTTCGGTGAAAACGCCTTCTGTTTTTGCAAGAAGGCTTATCGCGTTTATTATTTCCGTGTTTGTAGGGTCTTCCGCGTTGCCGTTTGTTTCCTTGATTATTTTCAAGGCAGGCTCGCCGTCTCCGGGAGCGCCCATTGCAATGCTTTTTGCAATGGTGTTGAGGGTTTTCAAAGGCTTTATTTCCGCGTTTTCCTTGAATGCGGTTACTATTGGGGCCGCGCCTTGCCCTTGCGCTCCGAAAAACCGCGTTTTAGCGTTGTCTTCCAAAAAGCCTGTTTGTTTTGATTCTTCAAGTGCTTTGAACGCCTCGCATAAAAGTCCTCCGCTTCCCATTGGAAAAACAACGCAGTCGGGCGCTGTCCAATTCAGTTGTTCAAAGGTTTCAAACAAAAGCGTTTTTTCTCCTTCGGCGTACCAAGGCCTTATGTTGACGTTCAAGGCGGCCCAGTCAAAAGCGTCTGCCGCCTCGTTTGCAAGACGGTTTGCAACATCGTAGTTTCCGTCAACTGCCAAAACCTTTGCGCCGTAGGCCAAGGCTTGTGAAATCTTGTTTTCTTCAATGGAGTTGGGTACGAATACAACGCACTTCATTCCTGCTTTTGCCGCATAAGCCGCGGTTGAAGCTGCAAGGTTGCCAGTTGATGCACACGACAAAACTTTTTTCCCAAGCTCGCGCGCTCTTACAATTCCGGTTGCAACAGGACGGTCTTTAAAGGAAAACGAGGGGTTGACGCTGTCGTTTTTGATGAACAGGTTTTTCAAGCCCAGTTCTTTTCCCAACTGGTTTGCCTTGAAAAGCGGCGTGAACCCGGCATTCAACTCGACGATCTTCGACTTGTCTTTAACTGGCAAAAGTTCTTGGTAGCGCCAAAGAGTGCGCGGTCTTTCCTTGATGCTTTGTTTTGAAAGGGTTTCCTTTGCCTTTTCAATGTCAAAGACGGCCTTTAAGGGGCCGAAGCATTCTTCGCACACTGGCTGGGTTGAATCTTCTTCTTCGTGTCCGCACACCCTGCACTTCAAAACGTATTTTCCCACTGTCATTATCCTTGAATTTCAAGCGTTTTTTCGTTTATAATCGTTCATGGCAGTTTTATTCCTATAAGAATAGCGGTTTGTCTTTTCCGCGCTGTTTTTCTTTGATTTTTGGGTTTTTACTTCTTTTTTAGCGTTTGCGGGTCCTTTTTTTCTTTTTGAATATATTATTCTTAATGGAATTGCATGCGTTGTTTTTTATATTTTGGCTTTCTTTTTTCTTGAAGCTGGTTATCATGCAGTTTATTGATGCTGATGTCTTGGTTATAGGCGGCGGAACCGCCGGTTGTCTTGCGGCGTTTCGCGCGCGCGAGGCTTCCTCCGACTGCAAAGTGGTTGTCTTGGAAAAAGCGCATGTTGAGCGAAGCGGTTGCTTGGCAGGCGGATTGAACGCGATAAACGCTTTTTTGCACGAGGGCGAGACTCCCGCGAGTTTTGTGAAATATGTTCGTTACGATGCAAGGGGGCTTGTTCGCGAGGACTTGGTTTTGTCGATTGCGGAAAAGTTGAACAAGCAGGTGGAACTCCTTGAAAAATGGGGCGTTCCGATTCAAAAAGACGAGTTTGGAAAGTACGCCAAGCGCGGAAGGTGGAACGTCAAGATTCACGGCGAGTCGTTGAAGCCGCTTTTGGCTCAGAAGGCAATGGATTCCGGCGCGCAAATTTTTAACCATGTTGCTTGCACTAACCTTGCAAAAATCGGGGAAAGGGTTGTCGGAGCTTTCGGTTTCGGAGTAAAAGACGGAAAATTTTACGCGGTTCGCGCAAAGTCGACGATAATTGCAACAGGAGGCTGCAGCGGTCTTTACAGGCCGAATAATCCCGGTGGGGCGAAAAACAAGACGTGGTATTCTCCGTTTAACACTGGCGCGGGTTTTGCGATGGGCCTGAGATCTGGCGCTGAAATGACGAGTTTTGAAATGCGGTTCATAGCCTTGAGGACAAAAGACGTGATTTGCCCAACTGGCACGCTTGCTTTGGGTTTTGGGGCAAAGCAGGTCAATTCAAGTGGGTTGGAGTACTTGTCTGAAAAGTACGCGAAGTTGGGAGGAGAAAAAGCGCCTTCTTGCATTCGCGTTTTCGCTCCTACTTTGGAAAACAAGGAAGGCCGCGGGCCGTGTTATTTGGACACCACGCATTTGAGCGCGGAACAAGTGCTGAAGTTGAAAGAAGCGTATCTTGACATGTATCCTAACATAGTTTTGTACTGGGCTTCCAACAACTTTGATCCCTCGCTTGAAAAAGTGGAGGTTACCGGAACAGAGCCGTATGTTGTAGGCGGGCATTGCCAAAGTGGTTTTTGGGTTTCTTCGAATCGTTCGACTACTTTGAAGGGGTTGTTTGCCGCGGGGGATGTTGCAGGGGGCGCTTCTTACAAATTCGTTTCAGGCGTAATGGCCGAAGGCCAAATTGCGTCTGAGGGCGCGGTGAAATTCGCTTTACAGCAAGAGTTTGCACCAGAGGAAGAGTTTCAAAAGCTTGCTGAAGAGGAAAAAACGCGGGTTTTTAAGCCTCTTGAAAACAATCAAGTGGAAAACACGGTTTTTCCAAGCCAGTTCGAGGAAAGAATTCAAAAGGTGTTGGACGAGTACGCTGGGGGGATAAGCGCGTTTTACGAGTTGAACGGGGAAAAGCTGGTTGTTGCGCGCAAAAAACTTGAAAGCGCTGTTTCCCAGCAAAAATTCCTTGCTGCAAAAAATTTGCACGACTTGGAATTGGCTCACAGCGTTATCGACCGTTTGTTGGTTGCACGGGTTTTAGTGGAACACTTGCTTTACAGAAAGGAAACGCGTTGGAAGGGTTTCCAGACAAGGGCGGACTTTCCGGAAAAAGACGATTCAAGGTGGTCGGTGTTCGTAAACTCAATTTTGGAAAAAAACGTTGTTAAAATAATTGAAAGGCCTTACGAGCAAATCGTTTCAGGCGACAGGTACGCTTCAAAGTGATTTGTTTATGACTGTTGTGATTGATTCAAACAAGTGCACCTTGTGTGCAAAGTGCGTGAACCTTTGCCCTGGTAACTTGCTTTACTTTGAAAATGCGGAAGGCCGCGTTGTAAGGATCACTTCGGACGCGGAGTGTTGGGACTGCATGGTGTGCGTCAAGGTTTGTCCGGTGCAGGCAATAAAGACGAAGTTGCCCTTCCAGCTTGCAAACCGTGGCGCAACGCTTTTGCCAAAAGTTTTGGATGGTAAAATACAGTGGACGTTGACTTATCCTGACGGAAGGCGGGAAGTGTTTAAAGTGAAAACAAAGACAAAGTGATATGGAATGGTTAGGATTTCTGTTCCCCACGGGGGGAAACTTGTAAACAGGATTGCAGGGGCGCTGGAGAAGGAAAAATTGTCGGAAGAGTTGAAAAGCGTTCCTTGTGTGGGGATTTCGCTGAGGAACTTGTACGACTTGGAAATGATTGCAACTGGCGCTTTTAGTCCGCTTGAGGGCTTCATGAATTCAAAAGACGTTGAAAGCGTTGCGGAAAACAAGCGCACCTCAAGCGGCGTTGTCTGGACCATTCCGGTTTTGCTTGGATCTTCCAAGGAAGAAGCGGAAAAACTTCCAGAAGGGGAGAAAGTTGCGTTGAAGTTTCAAGGCGACATTGTTGCGTGTTTGGTTTTGGAGGAAAAGTTTTCGCTTGCCAGGGAAAAAATCGCTGAAAAAGTTTACGGTATAACCGACGTTCAACACCCCGGAGTGCGAGCGTTTTACAATTTGGGAGACGTTTTTCTGGCGGGAAAAATAACCTTGATTGAATCAGTTGTTGCAAGAGAGTTTAGGGAAGTCTGCTTTGACCCGCAAAAGTCACGGGATTTGTTCAAGCAAAAAGGTTGGAAGCGTGTTGTAGGTTTTCAAACGCGTAATCCCATTCACCGCGCGCACGAGTACATTTTAAAGTGCGCGTTGGAAATTGTGGACGGAGTGTTCATTCATCCTTTGGTCGGCGAAACCAAGAAGGACGATGTTCCTGCCAGTGTCAGAATGCAGTGTTACCAGGCGGTTGTTGAAAACTATTTTCCTACAAATAGCGTGGTGGTATCTGTTTTGCCGGCTAACATGCATTATGCCGGGCCCAGAGAAGCGGTTTTGCACGCGTTGGTGCGCAAAAACTACGGGTGCACGCACTTCGTCGTAGGCCGGGATCACGCGGGCGTGGGCAATTACTACGGAACTTACGACGCGCATGAAATATTCGACGAATTCAAAGAAGAAGAACTTGGAATAACGCCGTTGTTTTTCGAGCACTCTTTTTACTGCAAGACTTGTGAGGACATGGTTTCCAAGAAAACGTGTCCGCACGACGATTCGCATCATGTTTCCTTAAGCGGAACCAAAGTGCGCGAGTTGCTCTTTAGGGGGCTGAAGCCCCCGATGGAATTTACTCGGCCGGAAGTGGCTGAAATTTTGATTAACCAGGTTTACGCGGAGTTGTCAAAACTCGTAAAACAACTTGAAGACATTGAAGACTTCAACCAAGGCGACTTGTTGGGCGTGCGGATTGCGGCCTACGGAAAAGAGGGAATAAACGCGCTTTTGAAGCTGGCTCAAAGCCCGAAAACTCAAACGCGCAAGGCAGCAATACACGGACTTTGGGCCTTGGGGGATGCTTCGGATGCAAGAGTTCTATCTTCAATGAAAAAAGCCCTTTTTGACAAGTCAAAGGAAGTGCGTGCCTGC
>JBHHTN010000004.1:0-23179 GCA_046753405.1 Candidatus Micrarchaeia archaeon
TTTAAAGCAGTATATGTTTTCCCGGAAAAAAAATCTTTTTTTCAGTTTGACAGTTGAACTTGAAAATGACCCTTTCAAAGCAGGATTTGATTAAAATAGCCGAAATCGCGCGTTTGCGCCTTGATCAGGGCGAGCTTGAAAAACTGGAAAAAGACGCTTGTGAAATTCTTGAGTACTGCGCGAAAATAAGCGAAATTGAAGGCGGGGGAAACGAGGCCTATTTCGCGCGCAAGTCCCTCAAGGCTAAGCTTCGAAAAGACAAGACAAAGGACTGCGACAACGCCGACGAAATTAAAACTGAATTCTGTAAATCCCAAGGCGGCTTCATGGCGTCTCCGAAAAGTCTGTGATTCACTCATGTCCCATTTTAAAAACTTGGAGAAAAAAATAGGCGAAATAGAAAAACACGACGATAAAATCGGCTCTTTTTTGGAGACTTGCTTTGAAGATGCCAGAAAAAAAGCTAAAAAACTTGACGCCGGCGGAGGGGGCGGCAAGCTTGCGGGAAAAGTTTTTTCCTTGAAGAACAACATTGCAGTCAAAGGCATGAAAATGACTTGCGCGTCAAAAATGCTTGAAAACTACACCGCGTCTTACAGTGCAACGGTTGTGGAGAGGTTGTTGAAAGAGGGTGCGGTGCTTGTTGGAAGCGTTAACTTGGACGAGTTTGCCTGTGGAAGCGATTGCACGAAAAGCGCTTTGACGCAAACTCGTAACCCAAACGACCTTGAGAGGGTTGTTGGGGGTTCAAGCGGGGGAAGTGCGGCAAGCGTTTCAGCGAATTTTTGCGATTTTAGTTTGGGAAGCGACACCGGCGGAAGCATACGGTGTCCGTCGAGTTTTTGTGGAGTAGTTGGATTCAAGCCGTCTTACGGCTTGGTTTCGCGCTTTGGCCTGGCGGATCTTGCAATGAGCTTCGACCAGATAGGCCCGATTGCAAAAAGTGTTGATGATGCCGCGAAAGTTTTGGAGGTTATTGCCGGAGAAGACGAAAAAGACCAAACGACTTTTGGAACAAAAACTGAAAAATTTTCACAAGTAACGGAAGAAAAAGTGAAAATCGGTGTTCCTAAAGAGTTTTTTGACGGTTGCGACGAACAAGTTGAAAAAATCGTAAGAGATAAGGTGAGTGTTCTTGAAAAACAAGGCTGTCAAGTAGTCGACGTCAGTATTCCTATTTCAAAATACGCTGTTCCAATTTACTATGTGCTTGTTTACTCCGAGTTTGCCTCGGCAATGCAAAAATACGACGGTTTGAAGTACGGTGCGTGTGCGGACTTGCAGGCGGATTTGACGAGCTCTGTTTCAAAAGCAAGGTCGGAAAGCTTGGGCGACGAGGTAAAACGCAGGATTTTACTTGGCACTTTTGTTTCCATGAAGGAACACAAAAACGCGTGGTTGACAAAGGCGTTGAAGGCGCGCGACTTTTTCAAACGGGGTTTTGACAAGGCGTTCGAGCAATGCGATGTTTTAATCGGGCCTACAATGCCGATTTTGCCTTGGAAAGTTGGAGAAAAAAGCGACAACCCGCTTGAAATGTATTTGACGGACGTTTTAACCGCGCCTGCAAACATTTGCGGAATTCCCGCGGGAAGCGTGCCTGCCGGTAAGGTCAGTGGGTTGCCTGTTGGTTTGCAGGTAATGGGCAGGTGGGGAGACGACGCAAAGGTATTGGGCGCAATGAAGAGTGCTGAAAAATGAGCGGGGTTGTAATTGGCTTGGAAATACACGTTTCTTTGAAAAGCGCAAGCAAGCTTTTCTGTACGTGTTCTGCTGACTACAGAAACGCGAAGCCGAACAGCAATGTTTGCGAGGTTTGCACGGGACAGCCGGGCTCCAAACCGCGCGCAGTAAATGAAAAAGCCATTGAAAACGCGTTGAAAATCGCGTCTGCCTTGGAGTGCCAGCCTGAAAAGGGGGCGGTTGTGGTGCAAAGAAAGCATTACTGGTATCCCGACCTGCCAAGCGGGTATCAGAGGACTTCGCGGCCGTTAGGCCGAAACGGACGATTGTTGGGAGTGGGAATTACCGAAGTACATTTTGAAGAAGACCCCGGAAGGTATGAACTTAAAACCGGGTTTGTTGACTTCAATCGAAGCGGGTCTCCGTTGTTGGAAGTTGTCACCGAGCCAGACATGACAAGCCCGAAGCAAGCGCGAGAGTTTTTGGACGAACTGCAAGCCATCTTGGAATACTTGGACGCTGCCAAAAACGATGCTGGAAGCACTCGAATTGACGCGAACGTTTCAATCAGGGGAAGCAGTCGTGTTGAAGTCAAAAACATCAATTCCTTCAAAGGCGTGTTCATTGCCTTGACTTATGAGATTGCCAGGCAGAAAAACCTCTTGAAGAACAATATGACCGTGGTGCAGGAAACGCGGCATTTCGACGAGGACAGAAACATAACGTTGGGCTTGCGAAAAAAGGAAACTGTTGACGATTATCGTTACGTTCCCGACCCGGACATTCCGCCTTTAGAACTTTCAACAGAACATGTTGAAAAAGTCAAAAAGGGTTTGCCCGAACTTCCGCGCGAAAAACGCGAGAGGTTCCTAAAACAATACGGGATTAGAGAGGAAGAAGCGTTTACCATTTGCCTGGAAAAAGAGTTTGCCGATGCTTTTGAAGCGGGTTCAAAAAAGGTTGACGCTAAAAAGCTTGCGCGTTTTATGCGGGGAATGTTGAAAAAGCAGTTGAACTGGCGCGGCTTGTCTTTCAAAGACTCGAAACTTACAGTTGGGCTCGTCGCGGACTTTGTCGACATGGTGGAAAAAAAAGAAGTCACCGAAAAAGTCGTTGAACAACTGGTAATAACCTTTTTAGACCGCGGGGTTCCTCCGCGTGTTCACGCTGAAAAAGAAGGCTTGCTTGGAATCCACAAGGAGACGAAACTGGAGGAGGCAATTGAAAAGGTTCTTGCCGGTAACAAGAAAGCTGTTGAAGATTACCTTCAGGGAGAGGAAAAAGCGCTTCACTTTTTAGCAGGACAAGTAATGAAGGCGACAAAAGGCAAAGCCGCTCCTAATGAGGTACTGGAAAAACTCAAAAACAAGATGAAGAAATGAAAATCGTTTTCGCAACGCGTAATTCTGAAAAGCTTCGCGAAATCAAGCGCATTATGACTGGCGTTAAAGTGACGTTTATTTCGTTGTCCGAGTTTCCCAACGCACCTAAAGTACGCGAGAGTGGTACGACTTTTGAGGAAAACGCTTTGAAAAAAGCAAAAAGTGCTTGCAAATTCACTGGTTTGCCTGCAATGAGTGACGACTCCGGGCTTTGTGTTGATTACTTGAAAGGAAAACCGGGGGTGAAAAGCGCTCGTTTTGCAAAAAACGACTTGGCGCGCAATGAAAAACTCTTGGAGTTTTTAAGTGGTGTTCCTAAGGGAAAGCGTGGCGCCGTGTTTGTTAGTGTTGCCGCGCTTGTTTTTCCAGATGGGAAAAAAATAGTTGTAACGGGAATTACGCGCGGTAGAATAGTTCAAGAGCCCAAAGGACGAAGAGGATTTGGTTTTGACCCCGTCTTTGTTCCAAGTGGTTATTCGAAGACCTATGCTGAGTTGGGGCGAAAAATAAAGAATAAAATCAGCCATCGCGCGCATGCGTTTGCTGGAATGAAAAAAAAATTGAAAAAACTTGTTTTGAGTTAAATTCTTTTTGCTATTTCGTCTCCCATTTGTTGTGTGGAGGCGTATTGCGCGTTTTTGTCTGCAATGTCTTTTGTGCGAACGCCGGAGTAGAGTGTTTTTTGAATTGCTTTTTCAATGCTGTTGGCGGAACTTTTGAATCCAAGTGCTTGAAGCGCGTATTCTACTCCTAATATAATTCCGATTGGGTTTGCTATTCCTTTTCCTGCAATGTCCGGGGCAGAACCGTGGATTGCTTCTGCCATTACAACGCCTCTTGGTTTAAGGTTGACGCTTCCGCCCATGCCAAGAGAGCCCACTGTTTCCGCGCCTAAATCGGATAAAATGTCTCCGAACATGTTGTTGGTGACCACTACTTCGTAGGAGTCGGGCCAGCGCACCATGTACTGCGCCATTGCATCAACATAAATGCTTTCGACTTGAATGTTTTGGTAAGTTTCAGCAATTTCTTCGAATCTTGCTCTCCAAAACTTGCCTGAAAGCAATACGTTTGCCTTGTCAACGCTTGAAAGCTTTGATTTTCCTAATTGTTTTGTTAGTTTAAACGCGTATTTGATGATGCGGTCGGCTCCTTTTTTGGTGCACAAGTCCAAGTCGTAAGCGCGTCGCGGGGTTGTCTTGCCTTTCTTAGAGTAAAGTCCTTCGGAGTTTTCTCGTACAATAACGTAGTTGATGCCTTTTCCAATTACGCGGTCTTTCAAGGGCGAGCGCTTGCACAGGCATTCGTAAAGCTTTATGGGTCGCAGATTCACGAACAAGTTTAACTCTTGCCGGAGGCCGAGGACTACTTCGCGTTCGACCCGTCCTTGGGGTAGTTCTGGCAGGCCTACCGGGCCTTTGATTATAAGATCGGCTTCTTTGCATTTTTGCATTGTTTCCATCGGGAGGGTGGTGCCGTGTTTTTTGTATGTTTCTCCGCCGGCAGGGGCATCTATTAACCCTATGTTGAAGTTGTGTTTTTCCGCGGTTTTTTTGAGCACTTTGACTGACTCGCGTACGATTTCGGGACCTATTCCATCGCCTTCGATTACTGCAACTTTCAAGTTTTTTGACATGTGGCTATCATCTTCATTTGTTTTGAGTCATGTACTGTAAAAGTGCATCGGACAAAATTGTTGAATTTTTGCTAAGTTCTTCAAAAAAAGAACTGGCTTTTTTTTCACCTATTTTTTCAACAATTACCTCGTTTGAATGTTTTTCAAGTTTTTTTAAAAGAGCGTAAGATTGATCATATGTTGGTGTTTGGGCGGGTTTTTGGAATCCTTGTGGAAGGCCAGCGCAGTGTTTTTCGTGCTGGTCTATTAACTTGGAGAATATTCTTGCATTTGCCTTTTCCAAAGGGTGCGACGGACTTTTATCAAAGAAATTTTGTGTTTGAGTCAGGTAACTTTTGAAGTGGCGGTTCCGCCAATGAGTACCAAGCAAGTCGAAGTTCGCGGCTTTTTTGCTTTTGCGTTTAGGAGTTAGTTTAGCGTCTTTGACTGTGGCGGTTAGTTTGGAGTCTTTGACTGTTTGTTTAATCAACTCTTTGACTAAATCAATTTCGGCAAGAAATGGATCGCCCTTGTGTTCGTATAGTATTCTGAAAACTCTTTTACGCTCAAGTGGCATGTGTTTCAACCACGTTTTTTGCTTCAAACTTTTTCTTCAAGTGTTCTATTAACCCACCGTCGTTTAGTAATTGCATCATGAACGGCGGAATTGGCTTTGCTTGGAATTGTTTTCCTGTTGTTTTGTTTGTTATTTTTCCTTTTTCCAAGTTCACTTCCAACTCGTCTGCGTTGTTTATTGCATCACTGGCCTCCGAACATTCGATTACGGGAAGGCCTATGTTTATTGCGTTGCGAAAGAAGATTCTTGAAAAACTTTTTGCAATTACCACAGATACCCCTGCGGCCTTTAGTGCTATTGGCGCGTGTTCGCGGGAAGAACCGCACCCGAAGTTTTTTCCTGCCACTACAATGACACCTGCGCTTATTTTGTTTAGAAATTCTTTGTCGTAGTCTTCCATTGCGTGCTTTCCCAGTTCTTTTGAGTCTGAGGTGTTCAGGTAGCGCGCGGGAATTATTCTGTCCGTGTCAATATCATCGCCGCATTTATATGCTTTAGCCATTTTTTTCAAACGTCTCTTGGGTCGGTTATTTTTCCGCTTAGTGCGCTTGCCGCGGCTGTTGCCGGCGACGCCAAGTATACTTCGCTTTTTGTTGAGCCCATTCTTCCTACGAAATTCCGGTTTGTTGTTGAAATTGCTTTTTCTCCGTCTGCCAAAACTCCCATGAAGCCTCCAAGGCACGGGCCACAGGTGGGAGTGGATACTGCTGCGCCTGCTTTTACGAAGTCTGCAATCATTCCTTTTTGATCTGCCTCTAAGAAAATTTTCTGAGTTGCAGGAATAATAATTACTCGCAGGTTTGGGTTTACTTGTTTTCCCTTGAGAATCCCGTGCGCGGTTTCCAAGTCCTCTGTTCTGCCGTTTGTGCACGAGCCGATTACGACTTGGTCTATTTCAATGTTGGAAAATTCTCTGGCCGGCTTTGAATTGGAGGGCAAGTGTGGCGCTGCGACTTGTGGTTCGATTTGCGAAGCGTCGTATTCGAATTTTTCAGCGTATTCTGCATCTTCGTCAGAAAAAAAGTATTCTGGTTGTCCTGTTTTGGGTTTTGCTTGTTCAACGTATGCCTTCGTCTTCTCGTCTGGCGCGATTATTCCGTTTTTTCCGCCGGCTTCTATTGTCATGTTGCAAATGGTAAAACGCGAGTCCACTGAAAGAGTGTTTATTCCTTCTCCGCAAAATTCCATTGCTTTGTAGAGGGCGCCGTCCACTGTGATGTCGCCGATTACTTTCAAAGCGTAGTCTTTTCCGCAGACAAACTTCGGGGGTTTTCCTGAAAATTCAAACAGCATGCTTTCTGGTACTTTGAACCATGCTTCTCCTGTTGCCATTACTCCTGCCAGCTCGGTGGAGCCTATTCCCGTTGAAAACGCGCCGAGTGCTCCGTAGGTGCAGGTGTGCGAGTCCGCGCCAACTGTCACTTGTCCGGATGTTACAACGCCTTGTTCTGGTAAAAGCGCGTGTTCTATTCCCATGCACCCGACTTCGAAGAACCATTTTAATCCTTGTTTTTTGGAGAACTCGCGCATTTGCTTTACTTGTTGCGCGCTTTTTATGTCTTTGTTCGGAACGAAGTGGTCGGGAACCATTCCGACTTTTTGTTTGTCAAAAACTGTTTTTACGCCGATTTTTTCGAATTCTCTTATTGCAATTGGCGCGGTTATGTCGTTTGCAAAACAAAAGTCTACTTTGCAGTTTACTGTGTCGCCAGGGCTGACGCTTTGTTTGCCTGCGTGTTTGGCAAGAATCTTTTCGGTAATAGTCTGAGGCATTTAGGAACACGCCGTCGAATTAGAAGAAATTAGTGGGGTCTTGGGAATTTAACGCTTGTTGAAGACCTTGTTCATCCTATGTCTGCGGCTTTTTTGTATGCGGAGTAAAGGCGGAAGCGCGCGTCGGAAAACGCCTTTTGAGCAACTTCTTCAAACTCGCAAAGGCGGTCATAAGTTAACTTCGGCGACTTTTTCTTGTTTTTTTCCTGAAGAACTTTTTCAAGAATTTGTCTTTGGCGTACTCTTGAAGTTTGAAGTTTGGTGAAAATAGTGTCGATGTTTACTTCAGAGGGTTTTCCTGTGAATTTTTTGGATTCGACCTGTCGTATAAACCACTCGGACTTTTTTCTCTCTTTTTTGATGTGTTGTTTTTCGTCTTCCGCAAACTTGTTCCGGTCAAAGAAGGTCTTTTTTTGAACCTCCTCGGTTTTGCCTGGCGAGAGTTCTTTGTTGGTGGTGGACACCACTGCCAAGTGGTTTTTTATTGCCTTGGAAAGCGCGCGAGAGTCAACGCTTCCAAGTTCCCTTTGTTCCACGTACAAAACCAGCAGGTTTCGGTCGTGGTTCATTAGGTTGTGCAGCTCGTCCCATTCAATCGTTCCTTTTTCAACGTGATTTTTGAAAAATTTTTCAAGCGGCTCTGAATAGTAGTCAAGGGGCGTGTCGCGCCGCACATAACTGTGGAAGTCTTCGCGTATTTTCTCTTTTCTTCTGTCTGGTTCTGCTAATTGCATCTGTTTGTTTCCTCGTGTCGTTTGAAAGCGGGTTTTTGGTAAGAAAAATGATTTGGCGTTAATTTAAGTGTTTCGCGTTGTTCAGGTAGCGCCTTGTGATTTGATGTAGTGGATGTAAAGCTTGTCTTTCGCGTTTTCTCTTGCACTTGCCTTGCAAGACTCAAATTTGGCGAGAATTCTTTTTTTGTTTTCGGTGTTTTTGCCGGTTGACTTGAGGAAACGGTGCAGTATTTTCTTTTGGCGGTAGTGGGAAGACGCTAACCAGGTGGAGAGTTCCTTTTTGTCTACGCCTACAACGCGCGATGGTTTTTCTAAGTTATCCATCGTTTCTCCAAGCCAGGCTGCGTGGTCCTTGTCTTTGATTGGGTCTGAGGGGTGGTTTTCTTCTTCTAGTAACGTTCCAACATATTGTTTTTTTGCGTAATTTGTTCTGGATTTTTTAAGCTTGTTTTTTAAATTGGCTGTGATTGCCGCGTTTGCCATGTGGCCTTTTGCCGCCTTTGCCAAAAGCACTGAACTGTGCGCTCCGAAAAACCTGCCTTCTTCCAGCAGGTAAATAAGCGTTTTGTCAAGTTCGAACAGCGCACGCATTTCGCTGGTTGGTTTTTTAGACAGCTTTATTTTTTTTAAAAAAGTTTCAAGTTCGTTGGAATAGCCTTTGAGTGCGTTGTTTTCCCAGACAGAGTTGTGGAAAACCCTGCGACTTGGTTCTTTTTCCAAATGTTCGCTCTCCATTTTTCTTGCTCTTTTGGATTTAAGCGGGCCAACGGGGATTTGAACCCCGATCAAAAGCTCCGCAAGCTTTCGTTCTGTCCAGGTTATACTATTGGCCCAATTTAAAAAAACGGCAGGTAGTTATTTTTTACCGTAGCAAATTTAATAGTCTAATTGTTTAATGCAAAAAAAGGTGTTTTTAAAAAAATGGAGACGTGTGTTACTTGCGGTCGTGCTACCGACGATTACGTCGAGTACAAGTGCCCGTCGTGCGGCAAGGGGAAAATAACTCGTTGCAAAACGTGCAGGCAAAACGAAAACAAGTACGTTTGCCCTGATTGCGGGTTTAACGGGCCGTAGGATATTTTAGGACGGTGCGGCCATTTTGTCAAAAAAAAGTCGTTTAGGGTTGTGATTTGAATGAGGGTTCCCAGAAAATCTGTGGGCGTTAAAGTTCACAAAAATTTAAAAATCCTGGAAAGTAATGTGCAGGATGCGATTGGAAAAACCAAGGAGTTGACTGTTTCGCCCGGGGGGCACCTTGATTTGCTTGGCAGGCCCGTTGCGGGAAGAAAACCAACCAGCGTTACTGTGCGAAGGCCAGCTCACCACGATTACGCTTGGCACCTTCACGAAACTTTTGCAGTGCCGTTTAAAAACGCTAAAAAACTTGCAGAAGACCCTCTGGCCATTGACTTTGAAATTGAAAAATTTTTTGAAGAGTATTACGATAAACACGGGGGGTTTCAAACCCTTTCACGCTATAAAAGAGAGCAACAAGGCCAAGTGGACAAGTTGGTTGGCCACTTTAAGGAAAAAATATACCCAATTGGAACCGGAAAAGTTGTTTTGCCAAATTCTCTTAAAAAAGTTTCAAAAGCATACGAAGTGGACCACGTTTTGATGGCGCACGTTTTTGACCAGAGGCTAATGAGCCGCCTGCACCAGTTGTTTGAAAAACAAGACCAGGAAAAAGTCAGTTCACTGGTCAATTATTCAACTAGGCATCATCCGGACATGTGGGGTTTGACCCCTGGCTCGCTTCACCTTAAAGTGACCTTCAGCAAAATACTTGGAAAGCCTAAAGTTACGTACTACGACAAGGAAGGCAAAAGCGACGCTAAACGCGTTGCCAAGTACTTGGGAATGATTTGGAACAATAACAAGAGGCCTGTTTCAGTGAAAATCGGAAAGCGCGAATAATCGTGTTTAGCTAAAGATTTTTCTTTCTTGGTTTGCTTCTTTTTTTGGTTGTAATGAAAAAGGTATTAGTGTTCGGCTCGTTTGATTTTTTACACGAGGGGCACCTTCATTTTTTTGAAAGCGCTAAAAGGCGGGGCAGCTGCTTGGTTGTTGCCGTAGCAAGAGACGTTAACGTTGCAAAGGCAAAGGGCCATGCTCCTTTTTTTGATGAGCGCGAGAGGTTGCGCATGGTTGGCGCGCTTCGTGTTGTTGACAAAGCTGTTTTAGGAAGCAAAAAAGATTTTTTTGCGGTTGTGAGGCGGGAAAAGCCGAGTGTCATTGTTTTGGGTTACGACCAGCCTGCGAATGAGCGGGCTATTGGCGAGAAGTTGGCTGCGTTGAAGCTTAAAACGAGAATTGTTCGTTTGCAAAAGGGTTTTGAACCTGCAAAAAACAAGAGTTCAACGATTAGGAGGCACTTGCGTTGTTAAAGCAAGAATCCGTAGGCGTCTTCGAACAGTGACTGGCCGCTTCCGGTTGTTTTCAGCGTGTGCGTCTTGTTTTTTCCTTTGTAGTAGAAGTCGTTTATTTTTGCGAAGTGTTCTTCGTAGACGAAGCGGCCGGTTGTCTTTGATTCGAACGCGAAGTTGTGTTTTGAGTAATTGCTGGCTTCCAAGAACGCTTTGCCGTCAGAGCTTTTTGCAATCCATCGTGTTTTGCCTTTTGTGGGGGTTTTTTGTATTTGGATTTTTCCCGCGTGCATTTGCCTTTTTTCTCCGGGGGGTTGAAAAGAGTACCAGGAGATAAGCGCTCCTTTTGGCATGAATTCGGGAGTTGGCGTTGTCATTTTGAAGAATTCCATTACTGAATTGTTTTGAAAAACGATTCTCGCCCACCTCCAGGGCACTAGCGGGCCGACTGCAACTACTTTTTGTAAATAGCACTTTCCCTTGAATGGTTTTCCGTCAAGTTTTCCTTGGAAGTTAAAGTACAGGTTGACTAGTTGGAAGCCGAAGGCGCCTTTGAAAAAGGAGGCGAATTCAACTGGCAGCGGTTCGTTGGCGGGTTTTTTCATTTTTGCTTGGAAAACGGTTTTGCCTTTTTTCTTGCAGCGTATTTCATAAGAAGGGTACGCTCCTGTCAAAGCGAACGCGAAGTCTTTTGAGTTGGACGAGAGGCTGCAGGGCTTGCTTTTCGACATTTTGGCGGTTGTTTTTTGCACTTTGTTTGCGAATACCGTCTTTTTTTTTGCGTAATGCCAGCCTACGTTCATGCAGTCTTTTTGGTTTGCCGCGCCCGTTTCTACAACTGGTTTTTTGTTTACTTTTACTTCTCCGGAAGAACGACCGATTGTTAAAACCAGTTGTTGCATTGAGTTTTTGTCTGTTGAGGCGAAGTTTAAAAACCAGTATTCCTTGCCGAATGTGGGCAGTTCTTCGAAGGAGAATAACATTTCATCGGCTTTTGAAAATGTTTTTGGTTTTTTTAAAAGCAGTGATAACTGGGCGAACCGCTGGTTTAGTTGCTTGGCGTTTTGTTGGATTGCCTGGCGCTGGGTTTTTTCAAGTGACTGGAATTGTTTTTTGACGGTTGACAACTCGTCTTCAAAAAAGAGTCGGAAGTCCTTGGCTTGGTTGAGGGCTTGTTTCTTCATGAAAGTCTTTTTCGCCATAACTGTTTTTATTGTTTGAGCGAGCTATAAATAACGGCTGTTTTTTTGCGGTTTTGGAGTTGGTGTATTGTGGGTAAGGTTGCTACTGTTGTGAAGGTTTTTCCTGTTGATGGTGCGGATGCCAACGCGTTGCTTGAAAAAGTAAGGGGTGTTGAAGGTTGCACTGATGCGCGGGTGGAGGATTTTGTTTTTGGAAGCAAGATTGTCCGAGCGTCCTTAATGTGCGACGACTCTCAAGGGACGGATTTTGAAGAAATTTTAAGCAAGTTGGATGGAGTCAAAAGCGTTCAGGTTGAAAACGTTTCCCTGGTTTGAAAAAAAAATGTCTTTGCGTGCGGATGCAAAAGAGATTTTCAAGGCGGCCGGGAAGGAGACTCAACCTCAAAAAGCTGTTTTGGAGAATTTGTCGCTTAATGGCAACGTTTTGACTGTCGGCAAAAAAGAGTTTGTTTTGGGTTCTTCTCGTGTTTTTGTTGTTGGAGCCGGAAAGGCTTCTTGCAGTATGGCAAAGGCGGTGGAAAAAATTCTTGGGAAAAGGCTTGCAGGCGGGGTTGTCGTTGTAAATCACGGCAACGCGTTGAAGTTGACGAAAATAAGGGTTGTTAAGGCAAGCCATCCTACTCCTGATTCTGGTAGTATTAAAGCGGGAAAGCTTGTTTTGAAGACGTTGGACAACGCGCAAAAAGGCGATTTTGTTCTTGTGTTGTTGTCAGGAGGGGCCTCTTCCTTGCTTGAATTGCCTTACTGTTCCTTGTCTCAACTAACGCGGGTTTACGCTGATCTTGTAACTTGTGGCGCGGACATCCGTCAAATCAACGTTGTCCGAAAGCATTTGTCCAAACTTAAAGGCGGGCATCTTGCACTGGAAGTCAAAAAGCGCGGTTTGAATGGCGCGTCTTTGATTTTGTCGGATGTAATTGGAAACGACTTGTCGTCTATTGGCTCTGGGCCAACTGCTTTTGACAAAAGCACGGTTGCACAGTCCAAGCGAATTCTTAGAAAGTACTGTGGAAATGCGAGTGTTGAAGTGTTTTTGAGGGAAACGCCGAAAAAACGCGTTGGTTTTTACAATTTTATTGTTGGTGACAACAAAAAAGCGGTTGACGCCGCGTGTGTAAAAGCTGAAAATTTGGGTTACCGGGTTTTCAAAATGAAAAAAGGCGTTGTAGGCGAAAGTCTTGTTGTTGGGCGCGCGTTTGCAAAAAAAGCCGGATCCCTCAAGAGTAAAACCGCGGTTGTTGGCGGGGGAGAAACTTGCGTTTGTGTTACTGGGCGGGGTAAAGGTGGCCGCGCTCAGGAGTTGGCGTTGTATTTTCTTTCGCGTTTTAAAAAATTTCCTAAAAACTTGTTGTTTCTTGCAGCTGGAACTGACGGATGCGACGGTTGCACGCCGGCTGCTGGCGCTTTTGCAGATGCAAAAGTTTTTGAAAATGCGCGGCGCCTTGGGCTTGATGTTGAATGTTTTTTGAAAAACAATGATTCGTACTCTTTTTTCAAAAAAACGCGCGGGTTGTTTGTCACTGGCCCCACCGGCACTAATGTTAACGACGTGTACGTCTTGTTGATAAAGTAAGGCAATGTTTTTTATTGCATTACGGCTTTGTTTTGAATTATAATGGTCTTGGAACGAGTTGACATTGGAGTGCCGGGAATGAATGAGATTACCGGCGGGGGGTTTATTCCTGCAAGCACTGTTCTTCTTTCTGGGGAAGCGGGAACTGGAAAAACCATTTTTTGCCTTGGCTATCTGCACAAGGGTTGTGAATTGGGAGAGCCGGGAATTTACATTACCTTGGACGAACCCGAAGTCAACCTTGTTTGGAACATTAAAAACTTCGGGTGGAAGTTCAACGATTACGAGTCAAAAAATTTGTTCAAGGTTTACCAGCTGGACGTGTTCAGGCAGGGCGATGTTTATGAAAAAATTGCAAGCGAACTGCAAAAAATCGAGGCTTTGATTGACGAGGTTGGCGCAAAGCGCGTTGTCATTGATTCTTTAACCGCTTTTTCAGTGTGGACCAGCGACCTTCAGCTTTTGAGGTTGCTTATCAGTTCTTTGTGTGAAATGCTCAGGCGCAAAAAGTGCACTGCTATTTTGACTTGTGAGGTCATGCGTTTGGAGGTGAGCCGCTTCGGCGTTGAAGACTTTTTAACGGACACGGTTATTGTTCTTTACTTGATGTCTCAACTGCGTGCGCTTATGGTGCGCAAGATGCGGGGAACAAAGCACGACAAGCAACTGCACCCGTATGACATAACTGAAAAGGGCTTGGTTGTAAAGGCCAGGGAAGAGGTCATGTGGGAAGCGGTGATTAAAAGCGGTTAGTTTTGAGTTTTTGAGAAATTTTTCTTGCTTTTTGAAGTATTTTTTTCCAATGAGAGCCTTTCCAATAGGTTTTTTTGCATTTTTTGCACTGCCAAAACGTCTTGTTGTGCTTGAATACCTTTGGAAACACCTTGTCTTTCACTGATGCTTTAAGAACGCGTTTTATTTTTCCTCCGCAAGAGGCGCAGGTTGTTTTGCTTGGCGCAAGCGTGATTTTTGCCGGAAACCTGGTAAGTATTTGCATTAATTGTTTGTCCGTGTCGGTTGTGCGCAGCAAAATGGTGGGAACGTAGTCTCGTGCTTTTTGTCCGAGGGCTTCGTCGCGGGTGACAAAAACCATTTTGTTCTTCAATGCAATTTTGAGTAGTTCCTCGTCGTCAAGTGGCTTGCCTTTTAAATCCTTTAAATCCAGTGCGTAGATGGTCTTGCGTCCGAATATTCTGAGCCAGCGCACGATGTTTTTGAGCATTGCGTCAATGAGGAAAACAACCATAAAGGCAAAAAGAACGTTGTTGCCTAAAACAATAGCGTTGGAGTTGAATTGTCGTCTTTGATTACGCGTGTTGAACTGAAGAATTGGAAAAGTCACCAGAATACTTGCGTTGACTTGCAAAAGGGCAGCAACCTGTTTGTTGGAAGCATGGGAAGCGGAAAAAGCTCTATTGTGGACGCGGCTTGTTTTGCTTTATACGGCACTTTTCCCGCGTTGAAAAGCAAGAGGGTTTCTTTGGAAGATGTCGTAATGAAGGCCGCGTTGACTGCAAAACAAGCAGGTGTTCGCGTTGTTGTTGAAAAAAACAAGGAGAGTTTTGAAATCACGCGAACGGTGAAGTTGTTCAAAGGCAAGGCTGCAACCGAAGCTTCGTTTTCAAAAAACGGAAAATTGCAGGAAGGGCCGCAAACCCAGCGTGTTACCGACGCGGTTGAAAAAGCGCTTAAGGTGGATTACGAGTTGTTTACGCGAACGGCGTACTCTGAACAAAATAAAATCGACTACTTCTTGGTTTTGCCCAAGGCTGAAAGAAAAAGACAAATGGACCAGTTGCTTGGAATTGACCGTTTTGAAACGGCTCGTTCGAACGCGACAACGCTCATCAACCGGTTGAAAAACGCTAAGGCAAAGGCGCAAAGCTTTTTGGACGGCGCGGACTTGCCTGGCCTTGAAAAGGAACGGGCGGAATTGCGCGGGGAGTTGGCGGGCCTTGAAAAAAAAACGTTGTGTTTTCAAGAAGAACTTGAGAAAACCAAAGCCGGCCTTGAAAAAGTGTCCCTGGATGTTGAAACGATGCAGAAACTTGAAGCCGACTACAACGCTGCGGCAAACACTTTGTCTTCGGCAAATGCGGGGGAGGCCACAATAAGCGTGGAGTTGCAAAGAAAAGCGGAATTTGGGGAAAAAAACGCGGAAGACGAATCCGGTGTTTTGGCAAAATTAGAGGAAGATTTTTCAAAAAACAAAGGCGGTCTTGAAGAGTTAAGAAAAAAAACGTCAGAGCAAAACGCGCAAGTCAGAGTATTGCAAGTGCAAGTGCTTGAATTAGAGAGGAAAAACGAGCGTTTGCAAGATGTTGAGCGGAAAAAAAACGGGCTTGTTTCAAAGCACGCGAAACCCTTTGGCGTTCTTGAAAAAGAAAACGCGGGCGAAATTGAAGGCGTTCAAAACATTCTGAACGAAAAAACGGCGGTTGAAATCGAGTTGAAAACCGCGCTTGACGCGCTAAAACTTGAAAGCGCGCGGTGCCCTGTTTGCGACTCGGGGTTAAGTGAACATAAACGACGTGGTTTGAAAACGCAAAAGCAAACCGCGTTGGAAAAAACAATTGATGAATTGGCGTCCTTGCGTGAAAAACTGCGGGTTTTGCAAAAGCAAAAAGCCGCGCTTGTGTCGGAAGGCAAGGAACTTGAAAGCCTAGACGAAGAAGTAAAAGAATTGTCGCAAGCGAGCGAAAAACTAAAGGAGCTTAAGGCAAGGGCCGTTGAAGAAAACAAAAAAATGGTTTTTGCCGAGGGGAGGGTGGCAAAACTGCAGGGGCTTCTTGATGAATTAACCGGCAGAATTTCAAAGCAAAAAATTCTCGTTACGAGTATTTCAGAATACTCGCGTTTGAAAAAACAGTTTGTTCAAGCAAAAAAGCAAAAAGAGGAAAGTCAAGCGAAGTTGAATGCGCTTGGAAAAACTTTTAACAAACCGCGTCTTGCACAAAAACGAAGCGAAAAGGAAGAATTGCAAAAAAGCTTTGTAAAAATCGAGTCTGAAATTTCGTCCTGCACGCGGGGCGTTAGTGACAAAAAAGCGCTTTTGGATACTGCAAAGCAAAAAATTGAATCTGCGGAAGACAAGAAAAAAGAACTTTGTTTGTTCAACGAGAAGGTGGAGCGAGCCATTAATTTTCAAAACGCTTTGACTGAAACCCAGGGCGAGTTAAGGGCTTCGCTTGTTGACGCGGTTAACGAAGCGCTTGGAAGCGTGTGGGGGCTGCTTTATCCTTACGCGGACTTCAAGTCGTTGAAGTTGAACGCGTCTGAAGACGACTACGCGCTTGAACTTCAAACAAAGGAAAACGTTTGGACTAGTATTGAGAATTCGTCCGGTGGCGAGCGGTCGTGCGCGTCTTTGGCACTTAGGATTTCGTTTGCCATGGTTTTGGCGCCCAACTTGTCGTGGCTTGTTTTGGACGAGCCAACTCACAATCTTGATTCAAACGCGGTTGAGTCCTTGTGCAGCGCGTTGCGCGAGGAGCTTCCGAGGATGTTCGAGCAGATTTTCATCATAACGCACGATGAGTCTTTGAAAGAGTGTGCCAACGCAAGGGTTTACCGAGTTGACCGTGACAAGGAAACCGGTGGGCAGAGCAGCGTTGAACCATATTAAGTGTTGTTGTCTAAGTACGTCGCGCGCTTTCATAATGTTTTTCTTTAGTGCAAATCTTAAAGCGTGTTACGCAACGGAGGGGTAAAAAATGGCGGAAAAGTTGTCTGCGTGGCTTGAAGAGTTGGAAAATGAGGAGGATTACTTCGGGCCGGAGAGGGAGTTTCCTCGTGAAAAAGGGGTTCGGCCGAATTTCAGGGTGTTGCAGTCTGACCGCGACAAGGAGGGAAAACCGATTTACACCGAGGTAGGCGCAATGTGGAGGAAAACCAGCAAAAAAGGCAGGGATTTTTACTTGATGAAAATCGGTAATTTGAAGTTGTTGGTTTTTGAAAATAGGTGAGGGTTAATTTGGTGGAAAATTCGATTCCTTCTTACGCCTAAAACTAGGGCTTTGGTGTTGTTATATCCACCATTCTTTTTTGAGCAGGTAGTTTCCCAGGCGTTGTAGTGCTTGTTTCGAGTTGCAGGAGAAAAGTGCGTTTTTGTCTTGGAGAATTTTTGCTTTTTTGAATGCTTTTGCAACGTGGGAGGCCACGCCGTATTTTGATGGTTTTTTTAGTATTTTTTGCAGAATGTTTTTTGCTTTGCGTTCGAGTCGTGTTTTGTCGGCAAACACGCGGTCTCCTTTGATGTACGGGCCTCTTACCAGGTTTTTGTCTTTCAAGGAGGCTTTGGTGAACGCGTCGGTGCTTGTTGTTTGGGCAACTGGCGGGCCTTGGAAAATTTTTACTTTTGGTAAGGTCGCTTCTTCTAATTCAAGCAGTATGTACGTGTTTTTTTCGTCGGCAAAGCTTGTGAAGTCGTATACTCTGAAGCCTGCCCGCGAAAGTTGTTTGCAAATTGCTGTTACGCTTTTTCTAAGTTGGGGGAAAAGTATGTCGTCTATGACGTTGGGTTTGGGGGCTTTTATTGCAAAAAGGGTTGTTGAACGACAGGAGAATGCTTTTGATGTTTTTGTTTTTGAGTGTGTCGGTGGTTTTTGGAAGAAGAACGTATCGGACGGCGCCGTTATGAAAGCGCGGGATAAAGAAATGAATTTGGAGATGTTGGTTGCGCTTATTGCTGCTGCAGCGTTTCTGTTGAAGTCGATTGCATCAATAAGCACAAGCGGCGCGTTTGGAAATTTTTTCAGCGCCGCTTTTGCGTCGCCGGTGTACGCGTTTTCAATGTCTATTACTATTGGCGGATGCCAGTTCGACGCGTGTTCGAGCAGCGTTTTTAGTGAGCGGTAGTTGAGTATTAATTGCTCGCATACCAATCCCGAGAAGCCTTCGATTTCTAGTTCCGCGCCGTAAATTTGAGCGTTTTTAAGTAATTGCTTTAAGACTCGTACGTCACGTTTCTGCGTTTCGCTCAGGCGCTCTTGCAGGTATTTCATGTGCAGTGGGGATCGGTCAACCGCGCTTTTCAGCGGGGCGTTTGGGCGCGTTTGAAAGCAGGGTATTACTTCAACTTTGAAGTTTCCAACGTTTGCTTGTAAATAAGGGTGTTCTGCGTACCTGGTTATCCATTTTGCTTTGATTGCTTTTTTTGTTGCGGTAAACGTTTTGCTGGTTATTTGTTGCTTTGAAAGTTTTCTTGGAAACAAGACGAACAAGTCGATGTCTTTGTCTCCTTTCAGCCCTGTGTCTCGGGCGGATGACCCTATGAACATTACGCGCGCTTTTTTCCCAAGTTGGTTCTGTAGTTTTTTGGCTATTTTTACCGCTTGCTCTCGCTCGTCTTTTGCCTCTTTTGGAGTGGGGCTTATTTTTTCCGAGGTTTTCTCGAAAATTTTTTCAATTTTGTTTTTTGCAGCCATTTTTTTGCCTTTGATTGTTTTTTTGGAAGGCCGTGGTTTTAAAAGGTGGGGCGGGGGCGTAGTCTTTAAAGTAGTAGTCGGATTAAATTTTTTTCATGGTTTCCATTACTCCTGGGTATCCTTTTTCGTATTACGCGGTTGAACCGTTGCCTTTGGACGAAGACGAGCAAAAGCTTTCTGAGGAATTTGTAGAGTTGGTTTTGCGGAAGACGTCTCCTGAGGAGTTTTCTAAAAAGCTTGGTTTTGCCGACGCGGAAGTGTTGGATAATTTTTTGAATTCGGTTGACGGAACGCGTGTTGGAAAACCACTTAAGGCAACTCAGGCCGAATCGTTCAAGAAGAATATTGAAGAGTTTTGCAAGGAGTTTGACGTTGACGGCAAGAAGGTGGCGCGCGAAGTTTTCGGCAAGGTCTACGGCTATAAGGTTGTGCAACCGTTGTTTGAAGATGACGCCTTGGAGGAAATAATGATCAATGGTCTTGGCTTGCCTGTTTTGGCATATCACCGTCAACGGGGCATTTGCAAGACGAATCTTGTTTTCAGAAATTCCCACGAGTTGGGCGTGTTTATTTCCCAGTTGGACTTGCCGTTGTCTGATAAAAAAGTTGTTTTTGAGGACTTGAAGCTTGCGGATAACAGTCGTGCAAACATAACTTTTCCTCCTGCAACTCATAACACTGTTGTGACTATTAGGAAGTTTAGGAAGCAGCCCATGAGTGTTGTTGACTTGGTGGAAAACGGTACGTTGAGCAAGCACTTGGCGGCTTTTTTGTGGGTGTGTGTGGATGGCATGCTCATTTATCCTTTGAATATTTTGGTTGCAGGCGGAACCGCCAGCGGGAAAACGACGACGTTGAACGCGTTGAGTGCGTTTGTTCCTCCCTCTGAGCGCATAATAAGCATTGAGGATACTTTGGAATTAAACTTGTCTGAAATTGAAAACTGGGTGGCGTTGGAAAGCGGCAGGGGAATAACGCTTGAGGGTTTGTTGGAAAACTCTTTGCGTATGAGGCCGGATCGTTTGGTTATCGGCGAGGTGCGAGGGGAGGAGGCCGAGGGTTTGTTTACTGCCATGAATATTGGCCACCGGGGAACTCTTGGAACTTTGCATGCTAACAGCGACCGTGATGCTGTGAAGCGTTTGGAGAATGCGCCGATGAATGTTCCTCGCGGGCTTATTCCTCTTGCTGATTTGATTGTTGTGCAGCACCGCGTTCATGACCGCAAGAAGGGTTTGATTAGGCGCGTTATTCAAGTTAGCGAGGTCTCTCGTATTGAGGATGAAATTGCTTTGAATGAGATTTACAAGTGGAACCCGCGCGAGGACGTGATTGAAAACGTCAGTGCAACAAGTGAGGCGATTGAAAAGCTTGCCAAGGCAAGCGGTCGGAACATTAACCACGTGCGGGAGGAAGTAAAACGAAGGATTCAGTTGATGGATTATATGATTAAGCATAACGTGCGGAGCCAGCGGGAAGTTGGGGAGTTCATGCGGGCGTATTACTCGGAAATGTTAATGGGGGGGAAGAAAAAATAGTTCAGGACGCGGTTACTGTTTCCAAATCGTTGTAGACTGCTTTTTTTTGTTCAAAGGTTGTTTGTTTTAGTGTCGCTTTTTGTGCTTGGCATTCAACTGTTTGGTTTAAGCTTGTTGTAAGCGCGCGCATGGCGCCCGTGTTTTTTGGGCTTTTTATTCGGGCAATTGTCGCGTGTGCGGTGAATTGTTTTTCTTTTTCTGCTTTTGTTCCCGTTGCGATTAACCCGCGTGTTTTTTCGTGGAGTTGTTCTATTTTTCCGTTGCTTTGGGCGGAAAGCCAGACCACGCGAATGAATTTGTTGTTCGGAAAAAACCCCGTTTTGCCCAAAGAGTAATTGAACGGCTTAAAAGTTAGTTTTCTGAAAGCGGCGCGTTTTTCTTCAACTTGGCTTTCGGATAGTTCCCCTAAAAAGCACAGCGTTATGTGGGTGTTTCCAGATGACACCAGCGACGCGCCTGGGTCGAGTTCCTTGATTTTCTTGCAAGTTTGTTCTGCTAGCTGTTTTCCTTTTTCACATAACTCCAATGCCGCGAAAACCCTCATGTTTTTGTTTTGAAAAAGGGTTTTTAAGAAGTTTTTGCGTGAACTTTGTTATGTTTAAACGAATTGTTTTTTGCTTTCTTGCGTTAACGGTTTTAAGCGGTTTTGTTTTCGCGGCGCAGGTTGTTGTCACTGACCCCCGCCCCGGAGTGGTTTACGCCCTTGACGTTGTTGACTTGGGAAATGTGGGGCCGGGACAGCAAGTTAGTATTTCTATTGACCGGGAAACCGGAGAGGAGTCTTTGATTGATTCCTCTCAGGGGGGCGTTTGGGACCAGTTGAACGTGTTGGAAAACTCGCTTTTGCCGGGTTGGCGCGGGAAAAACGCGAAGATTTACTCTAAGGAGCCTACTGCGTTTGTTTTTGTCTCCAAGGATGCTCCAAGTGATTCGTACGAGTTTGAATTGCAAGCCGTTGACGAATACCAGGGGGCCTCGCCGCTTACTTTTTCTGGAAAAGTGTTTGTAACGCCGGATGTCTTGGAGTTTTCGGTTGCAGAGCGGGAAGTGGTTGCCGGGGTAGGAAGCCCCGCGGTTTACACGTTGGTTGTGGAAAACACTGGAAGCGCAAACGATGCTTTTGAAGTTAGCGTGACTGGTTTGCCGCTTGCTTGGAATTATTCGAAAACGGTTTACTTGCAACATCACTCCAAGAAGACTATTCGTTTTGAAGTTGGCGCGAAAGAACCTGGAAATTTTGACTTGGTTTTTGCGGCGACTTCGAAGTCAAGCGACAAAATCAAGCGAACCGCAAAAACTCGTCTTGTAAGCAAAGCGTCTTTGTTGCAGGAATTGCGTGCAACTGGTTTTGGAATCGGTCTGTTTCCGAGTGTTGAGCAGCCTGTTCTGGCTTTGCTTGGTTTTTTAGCGAACGTGTTTGGTTGACTATACGGCATTTATCTGTTTCTGCGCTCATTTTTTCGTGAACGGGCCAAAATGCTTGCCACCAAGAAGGCTTGCTGTTTGAACCGGTGTAGTAACCGGTCTTGCCGCCCAACTGGTTCATGTGCGCGGAAGCGATTTGAATAAAGTGTCTGCCTTCGATAATTTCGTCGTCGTCTAAAAAAATTAGGTTGTCCGCTTGTTCGGCGCTGGCAACGCAGAGGGAAATGTTGCGCACGGAACCGTATCCGTGTAGATTTAGAAAATTGTGATTCCAAAACGTCTTTGCCGTTGTTTTTAAGTTGTCAAACTCTTTTTTCGTGAAGACGCGCGTGTTAAGGCGGAATGTTGATAATGTGTTTTTTAACTCGTTTGAAAATTTGTGAGAGAAAGTGGATGGAATTACTACGGTTGGGCATCTTACATTGCATTGTTCCGTGCTTGTAAAAAGCGCGGATATTGTTTGTTCTGAAAAGCGTTCTGTTGGGTGGTCGAATGAGCTTGGCTCGTCCTTGCCGAAATATGTTGGGATTATTATTAGGTTGTTCATTTGCTTTTTGTTATTCTCCGTTGATTTGTTTGGAGTAAAAAAGGCGGTGCGGTTTGTATCTTCGCTTTGGTTTTGTGCGTGTTTCGTCTAAAGTGACTTGCTTGCAAAAAGAAATAGAGTTATTTTTACTCGGCCGGGCATAATAGCTCATGTTTTCCAGTACTTTTTGTTTTTTATGAAGGTTTTTTGTGCGTTTAGCAGGTCGTAGTAGTAGTTTTCTTTGTTTTTGTGCATTCTGGAGAGCAGCCTTGACGCGTTTTCTGGTCCTACGCCGAAGGTTTCAAGCGCCAGCAGGGCGCGCGGGCCGAAGGTTGAAACAAGCGTTGCAACGCGAAACGCGTCTTTTGCTTGTTTTTTTTCATCGGCGTTGAGTTTTTTGTTCGCCTGTTTTTTTTCAAGTGTCTTGTGGTATTTTTCGTCAACGGTCAACTGGGTTGACCCGCATGATTTGCAGGTTATTTTACTTTGGTGTTCTGCATCTGAAAGTTTGAAGGACTGGGTGGAACCGCAGAACGTGCAGTAAAGGCGCGTTGTTTTTTTCAACAGTTCTTCTTTGAATTTCCTGAGTATTTGTTCTGTTGGCTCTTGCGGAGTTAAAAGCTCGGAGTAATCCGAAGACTGCAAAACGCTTTTTGCAAGAGGAGATAGCTCTTGTTTTTCCGACAGCACTGTTGTCTTGGGGGGATTTTGAAAGATTTGTTTCACTTGGTCTAACGCAAGCTTGTCCGTAAACACTTCGTTGAAGGTTTCTTGAAACACCGGAGTGTTTCGGTATTTGTTCATTGTAGCGTTTGTTACAAAATGGGAGTGCATTGTTTTTTTGGGTATTGCGCCGAAGCGTTTTGCAACTTGAGTGAATTTGTAGCGGAAAAGCGGTGTTTTGGGAAGTGTGTTTTTGAGTATTGCCTGCGCGTTTGACGGCGTTATTTCGCGCAGTATTGACGCAAGTTTTTCCGGGCTTGTTTTTTGCCTGAACTCGTAGATGATGTTGTGTTGGTTCGCTCGCGTTGTTGCTTTGAGGTTTTCGGTTGCGTTGAAAAGAGCGCTGGTTATTCGCGCGAGTGTTTCGTTGAATTTGTTTCCAAAAAAAGAGTGTAGTACCATTATTTTTCCGATTGGCTCGATGGTGAACTGGTTTGGGTTTGGCGTGAAGAATTCTCTTTGTTTTTGCGACAGGCGCGTTGTTTCTTCAAGCGTGTTCTGTGCGCAGTTGTTTTCAAAGCATTGTTTTTTCGCGTCTTGGTTGTTTTTTGTTTTTTCAAGAAGTCTGGCGGTTTGCTGGGCGGTTTGCATTGAAACTGGAAGTTCTTCGCCCCTCCACGCGGGTATTGCCGCGGA
>JBHHTN010000005.1:0-22222 GCA_046753405.1 Candidatus Micrarchaeia archaeon
ATGACAGTGCGAATAACTGGGGTGCGAGTGCTTCAAGGAGTGTGACTTTGGATACAGTTGCCCCGTTGTTTTCAGGTCTTGCAACTAACGTTTCTTCTCCTGCAACTTTTGATGCTGGGACGGTGCAGTTCAATGCTACTTGGACTGATGCTTCGACAAGTGTTTCGAGTGTTGTCTTTGAATTTGACGGGGTTAACTCTTCGGTGTCAACAAGCAGCGGCAATGAGTATTACTCTTCAAAGACGGGTCTTGCAGTTGGCAATTATTCGTATCGTTGGTATGCCAATGATTCTGCCAACAACTGGAATGCTTCAAGTCTGCAGAATTTTTCGGTTGTAATGGCGGCTTCTGCTCCGCTTTCTTTGTATTTGAACGGGTCTGAGAGCAATTTGTCGGTTCTCTTTGGTGTTGCCAGCAATGCTTCCGCTAATTCCACTGTTGGAAATCTTACTCTTTACTTAAACGGAAGTGTTGTTTCAAGTCCTCACGTTGCTGTTTTGGGTGTAGGTTTTTGGAATTATACTGCGACAAGTTCTGGCAACGAGAATTATTCCGCAAGCAGTGTTTCGCGGTTTGTCGAGGTTAACAAGTCCGCGCTTTCATTGCTGTTGAATGTTTCGCCTTCGGGTGTTGTTGCCAACGGTTCGCAGACTAATGTTTCTTGCTCTTCCAACGTTTCTGAGGTAACGCCTTTACTTTATCGCAACGGCTCGAACGTGTCGGATCCTGATGTTCAAATTTTGTCGCCTGGCACTTACGAGTATGTTTGCAATTCCACTCAAACGCAGAATTATAGTGCGCAGTCTGCTTCCAGCAATTTGACTGTTCGGGCGGTTAACTTGTCGTTGACAAAGAGCCTTAGCGTTGTTGGCGCGGTTTCTCCGGCGGTTTCTTCAAGCGTTGTTTTTGCGCGGGACGAGTCGGGCTCGTTTAATTCCAATGTTACCGTGACGTTGAACGCTTCTGACTTTTTGAATGGTTCGGCGTTGGCTGTTAATTTGACTATTAATATTTTGAGACCTGATGGAGGTTTGTTGTATCAGACCAACGGCGAGGATTCTGATGGTTTCTACCAGAATACTTACGCTTTGTCTGGAAGTGCTCCGAGTGATTCTGGTAATTACTCTATTGTGGCGAATGTTTCTGATTCGCAAGGTTTGTTGTCTGCGAATGCTTCCGACGTTGTCGAAGTGTCTTTTTGGGTTGCGCAGGTTGATTACAATACTACTGATGTTTACGTGAGGGGCCAGAGTGTTCCGTTTAATGTAAGTGTTTGGTACAATGGTTCTTTGGCAAACGCGTCTTCTTTGAACGTGCGGTTTTTGGACAACAATTACGCGCATGTTGCCAACAAGTCTTTGGACGACGTTTCGTTTTTGTCTGATGGTGCTTACAACGGAAGTTTTTCAACTTTGTCTTTGTCTTCGGGAGCTTACTTGCTTTATGTAAATTTGAACTGTTCTGTTTTGGCAGAGGACAAGCACGCGGATGTTACTTTGCAGGCGGATTCTTCGAGTCCTTCGTATTCGAATTTGTCTTCGAGTGTTGCAAGCGGCAGCGGGTATTCCGCGTTGTCTTACCAGTTTAATGCGTCTTGGTCTGACAACGCGTTGGTTGACTTTGTGATTCTTGAGTTTGATGGCGTTAATTTTTCCGCTTCAGGCAACGAGGGTTCTGAGTATTTCGTTGACTTTCCTTCTTTTGGGGTTGGCAATTATTCGTATCGGTGGTTTGCAAATGATTCAAGTGGCAATTGGAATGTGTCTGGTCAGCAGACTTTTTCTGTTGTAAAGGCTTCTGCTCCGCTTTCTTTGTATTTGAACGGGTCTGAAAGCGATTTGACGGGTACAACTAACGTGGTTGTCAATGCTTCTGCAAATTCAAGTTTGGCGGGGGTTGTGTTGTTTTTGAATGGTGTTAGTGTTTCTAATCCGAATCTTTCGCTTTTGGGTGTTGGCACTTGGAATTATACTGCGACTGTTGAAGGCAACGCGAATTATTCTGATAATTCAATTACGCGTTTTGTCTTTGTTTCTTCGCCTTTGCGGGGCGGAGTTCATGGCAGGGATGTTGTGATTTCTTCAGGCGAGTCGAGTGTTGTACCTTCTGTTTCTCCTGCGCCTTCTCCGTTTGAGTCAATTACTTCGAGTGAAAAAGACCAAGGTCTTGCGGTTAGGATTGATTCGCCTGAACTTGTTACGCCTGTTCCTACTCCTGTTGTGAGGGTGGTGGAGGAGCCTGCGAGAGTTCTTGAGTCGGTTGTGGATGACATGCTTGTTTCAATTGCAGTCAAGCGGAGAATTGAAGTGGTTGAGCCTTTGCCTTCTGTTTCCGTTGAGGAAGAGTCTGTGGTCTCAGGCGCGGAGGTTAATGTGACTAATGTTTCGGTTTTGGTTAGTAACAAGGGGCAAAGTGTTGAGGGGGTTTTGGTTCGCGAAACGCTTCCCTCAAGTATTCCCTTTAAGGGGGGTGATCCGAAGGATTATCCTGAAATAGAGTGGAGTCTGCTTCCTGTTTGGATTGAAAAGGGCAGTGCGGTTGCTGTTTGGGAGGTTAACTTAGCGCAAGGGGAATGGGTGTTTTTGAATTACTCGGTTAAAAGCGTGTTTTCTCAGCAAGAGTTGGAGGACTTGGAGGATACGCGTGTTAGTGTTGCAAAACTGGTTGTTGTTTCGCCGGGTGTTACGGGGGTTCCTTTAAATCGGGAGGAGTTCGTGGACTTGGTGGGCGCAGAAACACCTGTGCAGTTGGATTACCGGGCGCTTTTTTCAATGTTTGTTCTTATTGTTGCGGCGGTGCTTGTTCTTTCAATTTTGTTGAAGAAGGAGAAGATGCATGCGGCTGTTTCGTTTTTGACTGGTTCTGGGGTAAAAAAAAAGCGAGGAAGGTCAAAAGAAGGAGTTTGAATCGTAAGAGGGTGAAAAAGGCGTAAGGGTGTTTTTACACGTTTGAAATTTGGTGTCCTAGTTTTTCTTTTTTTGTTGTGATGTATTTTTTGTTGTGGTTGGAGGGTTCTATTTCCAAGGGAACGCGTTGCGTTACTTTGACGTCGTATTTTTCGAGTCCTTTGACTTTGAGGGGATTGTTGGTCAAAAGCCTTATTGATTTTACTTGCAGGTCTTGCAGTATTTTTGCGCAGGTTCCGTAGTCGCGCAGGTCTGCTGTGAACCCGAGTTTGCGGTTTGCTTCAACAGTGTCAAGGCCTTGGTCTTGCAAGGCGTAGGCGGCGACTTTGTTTAGCAAGCCTATTCCGCGGCCTTCTTGTCTGGAGTAAATGAGTACTCCTTCTTTTTGTCCAACTATTTCGAGGGATTTTTCCAGTTGAATTCCGCAGTCGCATCTTAGGGAGTGCAAGGCGTCTCCTGTCAGGCACTCGGAGTGAATTCGCGCAAGCACGTTTTCTTTTTCCTTTACGTTTCCTTTTACAAGTGCAAGGTAGGCGTGTTCTACGTCCGGGCTTTCAAAGGCGATTATTTGAAATTCTCCGTATTTTGTCGGAATGCGTGATTGAGCGCCGCGTTTTACCGCTGTTTTTTTCTTCAGTGTCTGCGAAAGGGTTTTGCCTTCTTTTTCTTGAACGTGTTTTGCTATTTTGTCAACGCTTATTATTTTCAAGTCGTGTTTTTTTGCAAATTCTTTTAATTGGGGGAGGCGTGCCATTGAACCGTCTTCGTTTATGACTTCGCTTATTGCGCCTGCGGGGTAAAGTCCCGCGAGTTTTGCAAGGTCCACTGCTGCTTCTGTGTGACCGCGTCTTCCCAAGACTCCCAAGGGATGCGCCTTTAGCGGGAACACGTGGCCCGGCCTTTTGAGGTCTTGCGCGTTTCCTTCAAGCAGTGTTTTTATTGTTTTCAGCCTGTCGTTTGCCGACATTCCGGTTGAAGTGTTTTTTGCGTCCACGCTTATTGTGAACGGGCTTGCAATCTCGTCGTTGTTTTGTGTTACGAGAACGTCGAGGCCCAACTCGTTGAGTCTTTGCGGGGTCATTGGAACGCAGAATAGTCCTCGTGCTTCGCGGATCATGAACGCGACTGTTTCGGTTGTTGCTTTTTCGGCGGCAAGAACCAAGTCTCCTTCGTTTTCGCGGGCGTAGTCGTCGATTACTATTACTGGTTTTCCCGTTTTTACGTCTTGTAATGCTTCTTCAACGCTGGCAAAGGGCATAAGTGGGTTTTTTTTCTCCGTTAAATTTTTATTTTGTTGTGCAGAGTTTTACTGCGCTTTCAACTGCTCGTTTTGCGTAGCCGTCGATTCTTTTTTGTGCTTGCGGCCTTGTTATTCCCGGGCCCATTAAGCCCAAGGCAACGGGTTTGTCGTATTCAAGTGACAGGTCGGCTATTTTGCGCGAGGCGTGTTGGGCTACTATTTCGTCGTGCTTGGTTTCTCCTTCTAAAACTGCTCCAAGTGTTACTACTGCGTCCACGCTTTGGCTTTCAAGCATTCTTTTCACTGCAAGGGGTATGTCGAATGCTCCGCTTACGTACACGGTTTTTTCCACGCTTGCGTTTAAGAGTTTTGCGTGCTCTTTCGCTCTTTGTTCCATTACTTTGGTAATGTCGTAGTTGAACTCCGAGCAAACAAGACCTAATTTCACCATTTGTAACCACCTTTTTTTCTTTCAGCTTAATGTTTTCGCGTTTTCTTTTCCTTGTCGCAAGGCGCCTCCTGCGTTTTTTGCAAGGGCAAGAGGGCTTTTTACAAGTTCAAGCGCGTTTAAAGCGTGCTTTCTTGTTCTTTCAAAAGCTATTTCCAAGAGTTCTTTGTCGTTTTTTGCCTCGTCTTCGTGGGCGAACACTTCGATTACGTGGGTGTTTGTCAAAAGCTGCACTTGAATCAGTCCCATTGAGGCTTCGTGTGCGCATTGCTTGTCAATGCTTGTTTTTCCGGGCATTCCAAGTGCAATAACCGCGCTGCAGTTTTTTTCTTCGATTAGTTTTTTGCATGCAACTGGCAAATCCTTTATTCCCGGCACGGTGTAGCGTTCTAAAACAACGTCTTGTCCGGTTCGTTCTATTGTCTGTCTTGCTATTTTTGCCATGTCCGCTCTGGCAAAGGTAGTGTCGGCAACTCCGATTTTAAGGCTCATTTTTTCTTTCGACAGTTTGTATTGCAAACCGTCTTTTTAATACCTTACTTTTTTTTAAGTAGTTACTCATAAATAGGTAAAAGTGGCCTGTTGCTTATGTTGTTATAGTTTTTGCGCTAATAATCTTTCTTTGAGAGGGGGGAGAAAATGAGGAGGCTTATGAGTAAGCGAGCAAAAAAAAGTTTTTTTTTTGCAATGACTGAGAGAAATGCTTTCTGATGGCCCTCTTTTCTTTTTTTTTCGCTAACTTGTGTTTTTTTGAAAAATGTCGTTTAACTCAAAAACCATTGCTTCTTTTGAAACCTCGTTTTTTGACTGAACTTTCTTTCCTATGAGCATGAAGGTTTTTTTTGGGTTGTCGCCCCATTTGACTTGTTTTGATTTTTCTTTCAGTTGTAGGATTGTTTTTTTTGCTTGTTTTTTTGACAATTTTTTCCATTTGACTTCTCCCAAGAGAATTCTGTTGTTTTTTGCGTTCACGCCCACGATGTCTATTTCGTTTTGGTTGTTCCACCACCTGCCAAAAAGGTAGTTGTTGAATTTTTTTTGTTTTTTTATCCACTCCAGGCAGATTTCTTCGAATGCTTTTCCTGTTAAATTGTTCAACTGGGGTTTTATTTTTTCGGTTATCAGCAAGTCTTCCTTGTTTTGTTCGATGTACTCGTTGTTTTCAAAGACAAACCAGAACCAAAACTTGAAGTAATTGTCTTTCAACAGGTAGATTCCCTTTCGTGATTTTGCGGGTTTTTTTTCGGTTATTGGAACTCGTCTTTCGACGATTTCCAGATTTTGCAGAACGCTTAAGTATTTTGTTATTTTTCCTTTCTCTAATCCGGTATCGTTCATAATTGTGCCGATTTTGGTGTTTCCTTTCGCGATGGCTTTAAGAATGGAGTAGTATGTGCTGGGTTCGTTAAGCTCTTCTTTTAAGACGAACAAAACGTCTTGGTAAAGAAAAGTGTTTTTTGCCAAGATTTTCTCTTTTATGTTTAAAAGCAGCGGTTTTTTGTAGTTGTACTCCATTAAATAAGCGGGCATTCCTCCGAGAACTGCAAAAGCGCTTACTTTTTCCTCAGGTGAAAGGCCTTCCAAGAATTTGCAGGAATCCTTGAAGTTCAAGGGCTTTAACAGTACTTGTGCTGTTCTTCGTCCGTAAATTGGCGATTTGTATCCCAGTAGCGACTCCATCATTCTAATGGAGGAGCCGCAAAGCACAATAAGCGACTTTTTTTTACTGAAGTGTTTGTCCCAGTGTTCTTGGAGGATTGATGGCAGAGCCTTGTTTGATTCAACGAGGTATGGAAACTCGTCAAAGAAAACTGGAAGGTCTTTTTTTGCAAGGTAGGTGAACAGAGCATCGTAGTTTTGGAAAGGGTTGTTTGCGATTACTTCGTCTTGAAAAAAGCGCGCGGTTTCCTCGCTTATTTTTTTCAGTTGGTCTGCCTGTGTTTCCTGCCTTGCAACCAAGTACAACGCCTTGTGCCTTTTGGAGAACTCGTTCAAAAGAGCTGTTTTCCCAACGCGTCTTCGACCGTATAAAACTAGCAAGTTGGGTTTTTCGCCTTTATACAGTTTTTCCAGAAGCATTAATTCGTCAAAACGGTTTATGAACATTTTATACCTCTAAGTATACTACTTTTAAGTATACTATTTGAAAAGTCTTTTAAAAACCTTTGCTTTATGTTTTTGCGGGTTCTTTGAGTATTGAAAAAAACTAATAAATACGTTGCTTGCTTTACTTTTTTGGAAGGAGGGGCGTGTAGGGAGTTTGTCAAAGTCTAAGCTGTTTTACTGCTTGGTGTTCTTGTTTTTGTTTTCGGGGCTTGTTTCTGCAGCGTGCAGGAATGTTTATTACCTTGGAGACGGCGACGCGGAAATTTCACTGAGCCTTGTTCCCAACAACCAGAAGGTGCAAACTATTTTTCCCGTTCGCATTGATTCGAACCCGTTTTCTCCAAGCGGGTGCAACATGAGCATTTCACTTGAATTTAACAGGCTTGAGGGTTTGGAGGTTTCTCTTGCAAGGCCGTACTTGGAGTTCATTCAAATGGGTTTGTACCGCGAGTACAACATTTCGATTTCCGTTACTCCTACTGCAAGTGCAAGCGGCGTTTATTCGGGAAACCTTGTGTTTGGGGACATTAACCATGAAGATTGGGTGCAGAAATACCCGATTCTAATAACAATGGCAGGAAGCGGTGTTCCTACTTCTACGGCTGCTCCTACTGCCGTACCTTCGGTGATTGTTACAGCTGCGCCTACTGTGCAGTCAACCCTTGTTTCAACCCCCGCGCCAACTCCGCGGCCAACTGCAACTTCTGCTCCTGCTGCGACGCCTGTTGTTGTAGAGGAGTTGCCGCCTGCAACTTACGAAAAACCCGCTGAAGTGGATTTTTTGGATCCCAATTTTTTAAGGAAGAATCCTGACCTTGCGCTGTACGCTATAGGCGCGGCTTTGGCGGGTTTGCTTTTGCTGTTCGTCTTGTTCAAGGCAATGACTCGGAAGTAGGGTTTGCTTGTTTTTACCTGACTGAACTTTACGCTGTTTTTTTTAGCGTTTCTTTAAATATTTCCAGGTTTAATCTTCTGTTGTAGAGTGTAATGGAGTTTCTTCGTGTTGCACGCATTTTTGACAGGATGGAGTCAACCAGTTCTCGCCTTAGGCTTACTGCCGAGCTTGCCGACTTGTTCAAGTCGTCGAAGTCTTCTGAAATACGCGTTTTGGTTTACATTTGCCAGGGTGTTTTGGTTCCTCCGTTTAAGGGCGTGGACTTGGGAATCGGCGACAAGCTTGCCCAGCAGTCGATTTCCATTGTTTCGGGGACGCAGGTGACGGAAGTTGAATCGCTTTACCGCAAAACGGGGGATTTGGGAGTTGTTGCGCAAAGGCTTTTTGAAAAAAAGCAGCAGCGCGCCCTTGGCTTCAAACCTTTGACAGTTGAAAAGGTTTACGGCAATTTTTACCGAGTTGCAACTGCAAGCGGTTTTGGGTCGCAGGACTTGAAGGTGAAGCTGTTGGCGGAGTTGTTGTCCAACTCGCGCGAGACTGAAGCCAAGACCATTGTGAGGTTTGTAACGGGCAACATGAGGATTGGAATCGGTTCCCCGACGATTCTTGACGCTTTTTCTACTATGAAAGTTGGAGACAAAAGCCTGCGGCCGACTTTGGAGCGCGCTTTCAATTTGACGAGCGATCTTGGAGGCGTTGCGGAGGAATTGTTCAAAAACGGAATTAAGAGTCTTGAGAGAGCTTCTCCTGTTGCGTTCAGTCCGGTCATGCCTGCTTTGGCAGAACGCCTTGGCAGTTCAAAGGAGATAATTAAAAAAATTGGCAGGTGCGTTGTGGAGCCCAAGTTCGATGGAATGCGGTTGCAGGTGCACAAAAAAAACGACGAGGTAATGATTTTTTCGCGAAGGCAGGAGCCGGTGACGCGTATGTTTCCCGACATCGTTGAAGCGGTAATTAAACAGGTGAAGGCCAAAGATGCTATTTTTGAAGGGGAGGCGGTTGCCTTCAATAAAAAGACGGGAAAGTTTTTGCCGTTTCAGAAAACTATTCAGCGCAAAAGGGTTTACGGGGTACGGGAAAAAACAAAAGAGATTCCTTTGAAGCTCTTCGCCTTTGATGTTTTGTACGCTGACGGAAAAGATTTAACCCTTGTTCCTTTTTCTTCGCGCAAGAAAAAATTGAAGTCAATGCTTTCAAAAAACGGTTTGATTGTTTTGTTTCAAAGCATTGTAACCGGAAGTGCTCGGAAGTTGGAAGATTTTTTCAAGGAAAGCGTGAATGCGGGTTTGGAGGGAGTGATTGCAAAGGACTTGAATGCTCCGTATGTTGCAGGCGCGCGAAAGTTCGCGTGGATAAAACTAAAAGGCTCTTACCAAAGCGGTTTGGCCGATTCCTTCGACCTTGTAATAGTTGGTTACTATTACGGCAAAGGCAAGCGCACCAAGTTCGGCTTCGGAGGGCTTTTAACCGCGGCGTACGACGATGAAAAAAACGTTTTCAAGACTGTTGCAAAAATCGGAACCGGTTTTTCCGAGGAACAACTGAAGTATTTCAGCAAAACACTTGCAAAAATAACGACTGCCAAAAAGCCTTTGCAAGTTGTTTCTCTTCTTGAACCAGACTTGTGGGTGGAGCCGGTTTACGTTGTCGAAGTTCGCGCCGATGAAATAACTCGCAGTCCTACTCATACTTGTGCAATGGGAAAAAACAAGGAAGGCCTTGCACTTCGTTTTCCCCGCCTCATGTCTTTGAGGGAAGACAAGGCGCCAAAAGACGCTACTACCGAAAAGGAAGTGTCGAACATGTTTGAAAGTCAGTAAGGGGCGTTGCCTGTTCTTTCTTTTGGTTTAACGAGTGGTTTTAGTTCTTATTTGAGGGTTTCAAGTTTTTTTAATTCTTTTTGGTTAGTTGAATTTTTTTTGTTTTTATGTAAACTTCTTAAGCGTTTTGAAAGAGCGTTTGCAACGTGTTCCAATGGCGGTTTGCTTTTTGAAAGATTTTCACAATCTCTTTTTACCCAGCGCAAGTTTCTGACGGCTTTTTTTCCGAAAAAACGGCGAAAGGTATTTAAATCTAGTTCGGTTTCTTTTAATTGTTTTATTTTTAAACCCCGTGCGAGGAGATTCAAAAGTTGGAAGATATTGTTAACAGTGCTTTGGAAAACCAGGCTCCAGTAGACGGAGACGAGGAATACGACGGAATTAAAATTGCAGTAGTCGGAGTAGGAGGCGGGGGAAACAACACTGTTAACCGTTTGAAAAAACTTGGGGTCAAAGGCGCTGAACTTGTTGCAATAAACACTGACAGGCAGCACTTGAATATTTTGGATGAGGGAATTCAAAGAATGCTCATTGGAAAAAGCATTACCAAGGGTCTTGGCGCAGGGGGGTACCCTGAAGTTGGGGCTAAGTGCGCTGAGGTTGACCGTGAGCTGATTTCAAAGAATTTGGACGGCGCTCACCTCGTGTTTTTGTGTGCTGGAATGGGTGGCGGAACCGGGAACGGCGCTGCGCCTGTAATTGCACAAATTGCCCGTGATGTTGGCGCGATTGTTGTTGCCATGGTTACTTATCCTTTTTCTCTTGAGCGTGCTCGCGTGCAGAAGGCCGAGGACGGAATTGAAAAGTTGCGCGAGGTTTGCGATTCAGTAATTATTTTGGATAACAACCGTCTTGTGCAGATTGTGCCTAATTTGCCCATGAACCAGGCTTTTTTGGTTGCAGATGAGATTCTTGCAAAGGCTATTGGCGGGCTTGTGTTCACAATTACTCAGCCGTCTTTGGTTAACATTGACTTTGCCGACGTGCGCTCGATAATGAGCCAGGGAGATGTTGGAATGATTGCTGTTGGAAGCGGCAAAGGCACTCACAAGGTTGAGGACGCTGTTCGGGGAGTTCTTGAAAACCGTTTGCTTGACGTTGACTTCACTGGCGCAAGGGGAGCCATTCTTCACATTGCAGGAGGTTCTGACTTGACTTTGGGTGACGCGATTCGCGCGGGAGAAATGATTACCGAGCAGATGGACGTGCAGGCAAATGTCAAGTGGGGGGCCCGCTTGATTACCGAGTATGACGGAAAACTTGAGATTTGCGCCATTGTAACCGGCGTGAAGTCTCCGCAGATTTTGGGAAGAACCGCTCCCGTGAAAGCGCCTCAGAAGGAAGTCGGTTACGACATTGAAATAATAGGCTGAAAAAAAGTTTTTCATTTGATGATCCAAAAAAAATCCGAGTGCTTTGTTTTTTTTCGCGCTTGGAAAAAAAAATCCCATCCCAGGCTTTCGCCGTGATTTTGGCGGAAAGTTTGAAAAAAAAGGAATCCGGAAATTAATTTTTCGGATTAGTTTTATTGATTGGTGCGTCTTGTTTTCGCACAAGGCCTGGAAGCCGTTTTTGGCGGATTTTTTTTTTGGAAAAAAAAAATTCGGGGGTAATAACAAAAATGGAGGCTTTGATTGCGGACGCGTTGAAAACTTCGGGGAAAATGGAACTGCCTGAAGTGGCAGGAAAGGATTTCACTCCGGCACAAGTAAAGATAAGTGTTGTTGGAGTTGGAGGGGCCGGCACGAACACGGTTTCCCGTTTGCATCACATGGGCGTTAAAAGCGCGGAAACAATTGCTATAAACACTGATTCTAATCACTTGAAGCTTGTAAAGGCGGATCGCAGGATTTTAATCGGTGCGTCAATGACTCGTGGTCTTGGCGCGGGAGGCTTTCCCGAAGTGGGAATGAAGGCTGCAGAGTCTTCTCGGGGAAAACTTGAGGAGGTTATTTCCGGGTCCGAACTTGTGTTTGTTACTGCGGGCATGGGCGGTGGAACTGGAACTGGTGCTGCTCCGGTTATTGCCGATATTGCAAGAGAGTCCGGCGCTATTACTGTTGGTGTCGTGACTTTTCCGTTTGCTTTGGAGCGTGCGAGGCTTGACAAAGCGGACTGGGGTTTGGAGGCTTTGCAGGAGTCTTGCGACACGGTTGTTGTTGTTGACAATAACAGGCTGGTTCAATTCGTGCCGAACTTACCTATGAACCAGGCCTTTGCTGTTGCGGACACTTTGGTTGCAAAGGCGGTCAAGGGGATAAGCGATACTATTATGTTGCCTTCTCTTGTGAACATTGATTTTGCCGACGTGCGTGCCATAATGGGAACCGGCGGAATGGCTATGATTTCAGTTGGAGAAGCGTCAGGGCAAAACAGGCGTTGTTGAAAACACGTTGGCAACCCCGCTTTTGGACGTTGAATACGCGGGTAGTAAGGGGGCTCTCATTCATGTTCAAGGGGGCGCGCAATTGTCTTTGGGCGAGGTAACCTCTATTGGAGAGGGCATCACCGATGCTTTTGACTCTCATGCAAACGTGATTTGGGGCGCTCGTGTTAACCCTGATTTGGGAGACAAAATAATGGTAACCGCCATTGTTACCGGCGTGTCTTCGCCGCAGGTTTTGGGAAAAGGGTCTCAAACTCCAAGCAAGCAGAAGCTTGCCGCGCTTTCAGGTCTTGACAGCGTTAACTACTGACTTTTCTTTAAGGGGTTTTTTTTCCCCGTCTAATTTTTTTTCTTCATGCATGTTCTGTGAGTGCTGGACAAAGTGTAATTCCTGCAAAATGATTTTTCAAACGGTTTTAGTAACCGGTTGATTGAGCCCAGGTGAACGGTCGGAGTCTTTCTAAGTCGAATGCCTTAAAAGCGAGTTTTGAGAAACATGCTTTAGGCGAACAGCCAACAGGCGGGATTGTGAATGAAAAAGGGCGTGCTTTCTGACATTACTTCGATTTTGGCCAGTTACGGCGCTAAAAAAGTCTCTTTGTTCGGTTCTTATGCGCGGGGGGAAGAAAAGCGTGGAAGCGACATAGACCTCGTGGTTGAGTTTAAGAAAAAGAAGAGCCTTCTTGAGCTTGTGCGAATTGAAAACGAGGTTTCGGAAAAAGTCGGCAAAAAAATAGATTTGCTTACCGAAAAATCCATTAGTCCTTATGTGTTAGAACGCATAGCCGGAGAAAGAAAGGTTTTGCTTTCATGAAAAAAGACGGTTCTGTGTACTGCAAGCACATTCTCGATTCGATTTCAAAAATAGAGGAATACACTTCTGGGTTTTAAGGAAAACGATTCAGCGAAAACACGCTTGTGCAAGACGCGGTTATCCGCCAAATAGAGATAATTGGCGAAGCATCGAAGCAAATCTCGCCAGAACTCAAGAAAAAACATTCGGACGTGCCTTGGAAGGACATTTCGGGAATGAGGGACAAACTTATTCATAGTTATTTGGGAGTAGATGTTGAATCCGTTTGGGCAACCGTGGAAAAAGACTTGCCTAAACTTAAACAACAAACCAAGCGCGTGCTTAAAGCCCTGTCTCCCTAAACGCTGTTTTGAGCGTTGGGTTTTTTTCCCCTTTTTTTTTTACAGCACGAAGTTTACTGCAAAAAATACTATTAGGATGAACAGGAAGCTTGCAAGCCACGTGCTTGAACTCCATGTTTTGACTGCTTTGCCGTCCATTGGCTCCAGTGGTAGTATTTCTGCCATTGCCCAAATGCTTGAAAGTGTGAAGCCTATTTGCAGTATTTCGTTTGGCTGCATCCAGTTCAAGGCAAAGAGGATTATTGCCAGGAAGCTTATTGACAGGGGTCCCATGAGTTTTGTTAGGGCGCGTTGGCGGTCTGTTGCACCTTTTGCTTGTTCGGATAAATATCCTGAGAGTCCGAACGCGCTTCCCAAACCGGCTGTTAACAGGGTTACTATGCTTCCTGCGGGCCAGAACTTGTAGTTGGCGCGAAGGCCGTATTTTTTGGCCATTGCCTTGTGGGAAAGTTCGTGTATGACTATTACGCCGAGGGCAATTGCAATGGAATACGCGAGTATTTCCAAAAAGCGGTCGGTAAATGCGGCAAAGGTCCATGCAATTGCTATTCCTAACACTATTGAGGCTGCGGCAAAGGCGAGTGCTTCCATTGCAAGGTTGCCTTTTTCGTCCTCCTCTTTTTTGCCTTTTCCAGCGAACTTTCCGGCAAGGCCTAGTAGTACTGCGCCTATGACGCTTGCAATAATCGGAATCCAAAAGTCTGGTACCAGTCCTTTCAAGGGGGAGTATTGAACTGCTTCTCTTGGCAAGTTTTTGTATCCGCGTTCGTCTGACAGGATGTAGTACCATTTGCCGTAAGGCGTGCGGCCGTATAAAACGAAAAAGCCTTTTACCAAGTCCATTCTGTTGCTTTGCCAGTTTGCGCGTTGTATTTCTCGCGCCAAGCTGTTTTGACTTGGTCCTCCGATGATTGCAAGGCTTTGCCTTGAATTTTGTGCTTGGTCAATTGAAATTTGGTAGTCCTGGGTTTTTGTCATTTCTTTGCTTGGGTCGCCGCCGTAAAGCTGTGGAATGACTTCTTCGCCGAAGGCTACTACTCCGCGTTCTGCTAGGTTCATGTTGCTGCCTAGTACGACTATGAACGGGGCTTCTCCTTTTGGAATTTCGTCGTATGATTTTTCAAGTTGGAGTTCTTCTGCACTGGTCAAAAAAGGTTCGAACTTTGCACTTGCAAGGCTTGTAACGAGCAAGAACAAGAACAGACCTGACAATAATTTAGACGCGTTTGCCATCTGTCAACACCGCCTTTTTTTTTCCTTGTATTTACTCGTTTTTTGTTGTGAGGGGTTTTAGTAAAAGGGCATTAATTAATAATTCGCTTGTATTTTCTTATAAAGCGCAAACTTGCGCGGTTTTTTTTTTCCTTTCAAAGAGGTTTTTTGTTTTAAAAATGAAAAGGGTTTCCTCGGGTGTTCCGGGTTTTGACGCGTTGGTGGAAGGCGGTTTTCCTCAAGGTGCGAGCATTTTGGTAAGCGGCGGGCCTGGAACTGGAAAGAGCATTTTTTGTCTTGAGTACTTGTATCATGGTGCAAAGGACTATGGCGAGCCGGGCTTGTATGCGACGCTTGAGGAGGGGCCTCACAACTTGTGGTGGAACATGCAGCGCTTTAAATGGGATTTGATTCCTTTGGAGCGCGAGGGTAAGTTGAAAATTTTAAAGTTTGACCCTGACCCTGGCGCTAAGCTTCATTTGAACCAGCAAATGGAGCGCATAATTGAAAAAGCGCGAGATATGAAGGCTAAACGTCTTGTAATTGATTCGATTACCGCTTTTTCTTTTTGGGCCGAGGACTTGCCGCGCATTCGCGCTGCCATTTACAACTTGATTGAAAACTTGCGGAAAATAAATTGCACTACTTTGCTTACTTGTGAGACTAAGGGGCGCAAGAGTGACTTGAGCCGGTTCGGAGTCGAGGAGTTTTTGTCCGACGGGGTGTTGCAACTGTTTTTCATGCCTCCTCATCGCGCGCTTTTTGTTCGTAAAATGCGGGGAACCGACCACAGTTCTAAGGTTCACCCGATTGTAATGAACAACGAGGGTTTGTCGGTGAATTCTAAGGAAGAGCTTTTGTGGGAAAGCATAAAAGATTGAACCCTCACTTATTCGAACGGGGGGTTTTTTTTAGAAAAAAATGTTGGAGGAACTGGCCGTAAAAATCGCGGTTTTGTTGTCGTTGTTGCACGTTTTTTCGCAAGGGCACTCTCCGTTTGACTGGCTGTTCATAACCTTTTTCTTTGTGGCAGTGCTCAACATTACGGGGTTAACCTCGTGATTAATTTTTAGTATGGGTGTTTTTTTTGCGTGTTGGGTCTTGAGAATAAGAAGAGTGAGAACTTTTCTGAGTGGTACACTGACGTGATTTTGAAGAGTCAGATGGCGGACTATGCGCCTGTTCAGGGTTGCATTGTTTTTCGCGAGTTGTCTTACGCTGTTTGGGAAAAGATTCAAGAGGAACTGAATTTTAGAATAAAAAAAACAGGTCACAAAAACGTTTACTTTCCGTTGTTTATTCCCAAAAGGCTTTTGGAGCAGGAGTCCGAGCATGTTGAGGGGTTTGTTCCCGAGGTTGCATGGGTGACTAAAGGCGGTCACACGGATTTGGAGGAACCCCTTGCAATAAGGCCTACTTCTGAAACCATAATGTACTACATGTACGCGCAGTGGATTCAGTCGCATCGTGATTTGCCGCTTTTGCTTAACCAGTGGTGCAGTGTTGTCAGGTGGGAGACTAAGGCAACAAAGCCGTTCTTGCGCACTCGTGAATTTTTATGGCAGGAAGGACACACTGTTCACGCTGCAAAAAAGGAAGCGAATGACGAAGTGATGCTCATGCTTGAAACTTACAAGGAGATTATTGAAGGGTTGCTTGCAATTCCGGTTTTCATAGGCAAAAAGAGCGAGGGGGAAAAGTTTCCCGGTGCGGATCTTACAACGACTTTGGAGGCGTTGATGCCGGATGGAAAGGCTTTGCAGTGTGGTACAAGTCATGATTTGGGCCAGAATTTTTCCAAGGCGTTTAAAATAAAGTTTTTGGATGAAAACGAGAAGGAGGCGTTTGCCTGGCAGACTTCGTGGGGGGTGAGCACGAGGCTTATAGGCGCGGTTGTCATGGTGCACGGCGATGACAAGGGGCTTGTAATGCCTCCGAAGGTAGCGCCTTTGCAAGTGGTGATTGTTCCTATTCCCTCAAGTGATGAAAAACAGAACAAAGCTGTTTTGACAAAGGCAAGAGAGTATGCAATGGCTTTGTCAAAAGGCGGAATAAGCGCTAAGGTGGATGACCGCAACGACAAAAAGCCTGGTTGGAAGTACAACGAGTGGGAGTTGAAAGGCGTTCCGCTTAGAGTGGAAGTTGGAGCGCGGGATTTGGAGAAAAAAGGCTCGATTTTGGTGCGTCGTGACAGCGGGGTAAAACAATTCGTTTTGGAAACTGATTTTGTACAAAAATCGCTTGATGTTTTGGATGACGTTCAAAATTCATTGTTCAAAAAAGCCAAAGCCTTTTTGGATTCCAGTGTGAGTGTTGCAATAACGTTTGAGGAATTCAAGGATGTTTTGGAAAACAAGAAGGGTTTTGTAAAGGCCGCCTGGTGCGGTTTTGAAAAGTGCGCGGAGGAAATAAAAGTTCAGACAACTGCTACTGTTCGTTTTTTGCCTTTTGAAAAGGAAGGTTTGCCTTCGGACAAATGCGTAAAATGCGGGCAAAACGCAAAGGAAACGGCTTATTTTGCAAAATCGTATTAGACTGAAAAAAAGTTTTTTTTTTTGCGTTTGGCGTTTTTTAAGCGGTTGTTTCTTTCGCGGCTTGTGCTTCGGCTGCTTTTTCTTCTTGTTTTTTCCTTTGTTTTTCGCGTTTTTTGATTGAAACGGTTATTGCACCTGCAAGCTGGTTGCGTTCGCGCTTTCCGCTTGTTACCAACTTGTATTCGTCGATTTTCTTCTTGTTTTCCTCCAAGTCGCTGGAAAACAATTTTTCGTGTTCTTTGATTAGCTCTCTTGCTGCTGTTTTCAAATGCGTTCCTTTGATTTTACCCAATTGTTTCAAATCACCTTGTTCTTTTGTATTTTGTTGCTTTTAAGTATTTTTACTTCATTCGCGGGAGGTTGAGGTTGTATTTTATCGCGAGGGTTCTGGTTGCAATTGTTGAAATGAAGCCGATTGCAATTGCGGCGCCGGTTCCAAAACTTACGGTTAGGAACGTTGCTGTTGCGCCAAGTGCTGCTGCTGAGGCGTAGACTTGACGGTTTAACACGAACGAAACGTTGTTTACCAAAACGTCGCTTAGAAGTCCGCCGAAGGTGGCAGTCAGAACCGCGTATACGATTGTGCTGAGTATTCCCACTTGAGCGCTTATGCCTACCGTTGCTCCTACAACTGCAAAGGCGCCCAGTCCAATGGTGTCTCCTGCTAAAACCAGTTTTTTTGGTATTTTCCACCCGTTTTTTGAGAGAAAAGTGAAAAACGACGCTGCCAGGATTGCTGTTGCAAGGTACCATTGGTTTGCAAAAGCGTAAGGAACGGTGTTGTTTATGAAGTCGCGTACCACTCCTCCGCCTATTGGCGTTAGTACTCCAAGTAGTACTGCGCCGAACACGTCCAAGTTTTTTGCTCGCGCTTTTTGAACGCCGACAAAAGCGAATGATATTACTCCGATTACATCCAGTGCAGCAAGTGCTTCAATGATCATTTTTGATAGCCCCGAGCGGATTCGAACCGCTGTCTACGGCTTGCTTTCTTCTAAAGCACTTTGAATTTCAGAATTAGTGTTTTAGAGGACCAAAGGCCGCTATACTTGACCACTATACTACGGGGCTGTAAATTTGTTTATTTTAGTGTTTTTGTTTGATTAAAATGGTTGCGATGAAATGCTTTTTTTTTCAAAGCGTTTTTTCGTACGCTTTTATTGTTTGCTTCACCGTGTTTTTCCAAGTGAATTTTTTAGCGTGTTTTGTCGACCGTTCGACAAGTCTTCTTCTTTTTCTCGAGTCGCTTGCAATGTCCGCTAGGTGTTTTGCCATGTCTTCCTCGTTTTTTGCCTTCAAGGCCTCCTTCGATACTTCTTTTGGAATTTTCGCGTTTGCTCGCAGTACAACGGGCACTCCGCATCTTTGCGCTTCTAAAACTGGCATTCCGAATCCTTCGTGCACGCTTGCGTACGCAAAAGCGTCGAACGAGTTGTAAATTTTGGGCAGTTTTTCGTCGTTTGCAAGTCCGTTGAAATTCACGCTTGATGTTATTCCCAGTTTTTTTGAAAGTTTTTTCAAGTTTTTTTCGTTTTGAGAGGGCGGACCGTACAATTCGAGCACTGCGTTTGCATCGTGTTGTTCTAAAAGCGTTTTGAATGCGCGCAAGGTAAAGTCAACTTGTTTTCTTTTGTTGAATCCTCCCACGTATCCTATTTTGGTTTGCTTGTTTTTTTCGCGTTTTAGTTTTTTGAACCTCTCGTCCACTCCAGGAGGGGCAAGAACCACGTTTTTTTCGCTTGTGCCGAATTGCGTGTGCATTTCTTTTCTGGTTTGTGCGGATATTGCAAGGAGTGCGTCGCAGGTTGCGGCTTGTTTGAATGCAAGTCTTAAAATTTTTTCATAGTGCGTTTGTTCGTTTACGTTTGAGAAAGGCGTTAAGTCGGAGAAGGTTGCAACTGTTGGTTTTTGTACGAGTTTTTTCGACAGGGCAAGGCCCGGGTCTAGGTAGTGCAAAAGATCGTATTTGTTTTGCGTCTTCGCGATTTTTGCGGGAATGTAAAGTGCGGTGTTTATTGTAAGGCTTTTTATTTTTTCAGAGGACTGTATTCGCGTTGCGTCAAAGCCTTTTTTTTGTATTCCGCGCGCCACTTCCAAGGCGTATCTTGTCATTCCAAAGCCTTTCTTGGCACTGAATGACTCGGATGCAAGGGCTATTCTTGTCATTGTTTAAAACCAGGTTTTGACTTTTTTTATTTCCTGTGAAAATTTCTTTTTGGGGTGCCAGTTCAATTCTTTTTGCGCGCGTGTGTTTGAGTACAAGCGGTTTGCGGCGAGGTTTTCAATGAATTCGCTGCTTATTGGCGGGTTTTTTCCAAATGCCTTTGAAATTATTTCAAGGGGAATTGCTGTTAAAAGCAGTATTCTTTTGGGAATCTGGATTTTTGGAGCGGGCACCTTGAGTGCTTTTGCAGTAAGTTCAAACGCGGTTTTTTGTTCTATTTGCTCGGCGTTTATTATGAATGCCTTGTTTTCAACTTGTTTTCCCCTTTCTATTGCCTTTACAAACGCGTCTGCAACGTCCTGGCCGTGCACCATGGCGAACTTGTTTTTTCCTCGTCCTATTGTAAACATTTTTTTCGTTTGAATTGCCCGTATCGCGCTTCCAAATCCGGTGTCGAATCCTTCTCCGTATATCATTGAAGGGCGCAGAATTACAAAGGGGATTTTGCCTGCCTTGACGATTTTTTCCGCGTCAACCTTGCTTTTTCCGTATTCGTTTGAGGGGTCGTAGGAGTGTTCTTCGTTGTAGGTTTGCGTATGGCTTCTTTCAGGGTAGACTGAAACGCTTGAGCAGAAAACGAATCGTTTGACTTTAGCTTTTTCAGCGGCCTTTAGAAGTGTTTTTGTGAATTCCACGTTTGTTTTTTCAAGGTCTTCTTTTTTGGCGTTTACTGTGACAAGTGCGGCAAGGTGTGCCACTTGTTCAACGCCTTTGCAGGCTTTGTTGATTTTTTCAAGGACCCGGGGATTGTTGAAGTCAGCGCGTACGTACTTGAGTTTACCTTTTTTTTGCTTGCCGAACAATTTTTCGGCTTTCTGCGTGTTTCGCACTAAAAGCCGAAGGCTGTGATTTTTTTTCAAAAGAGTTTTTGTCAGTATGCGTCCGAGTCGTCCGGTTGCACCGGTTATGAGGAGTTTCATTTAAATTGTTAAAAAACGTTTTTGAATAAAAAACAGGCCATTTACGGGGGGCGTTGGGCGTATGCTCTTTTTAAGAGTATTTGCGTAAATACTTTTTTGAAAGCTGTGGTGAATTTTACCGTTTTTTTCCAAGTGTTTGAATTTTTTTAGGGTTTAATTGGTGTTTTTCTGGGTTTGAATGATTCTGGCGCTTCTTCAAGAGGCGGGTTGGGCAGCGTTCTTGTATCTTTGCGCTCAAGAGTAAGGCTTGCTTTGAAGGACAACTGGCCTTTGTATTGGCGTCTTGCAAACCTAAAAAAACTGGTAATGCTTCCTTTGGAGTCTTTGAACCTGCTTTTTCTCCACAGGCGCACTTTGATTTATTTGTGGAAAAAGTACGGTTTTAGACGACTTCGAAAATTTGTTTTGTCAAAGCTTTTGGTGCGCGAGGTTGGAACGGGGCTTTTAGATCCCCTGTGGCGCACTTTTCCATCGACTGTTCCATACCCTATCAACCTTGAACTTGAGGTTACTACCAAGTGCAATTTGCGTTGTGTGATGTGCGAGCACACGCATTGGACTGAACCGCAGCTTGACTTGTCCTTTGAAGACTTTAAGAAGATAATAGACCAGTTTCCAAGTCTTGCCTGGTGCAATCCTACTGGCGAGGGCTCCGCTTTTTTGAATCCTGATTATCCGAAAATGCTTAGGTACCTCAAAGACCGCGACATAATGGTTGAGTTTGTTGAAAGCTTCAACTTTTTGAGGGAAGAGCAGTTGCGCGAGCTTGTTGAGATTGGAGTTGACCGCATTTGGATAAGTGTTGACGGTGCAACCAAGGAGACTTATGAAAAAATCCGAGTTGGGGGCAACTTTGAGCGCGTGCTTGGCAATATCAAGCTTTTGATGAAGATAAAGGAAGAGTTGAATTCTCCGATTCCAGAGTTGTGCTTTCGTTTTGTCATAATGAAGGAGAATTACCATGAGATGCCGCAGTTTGTCGACGTGATTAACAATTTAGGGGACAAAAAGTGGCTTGGTGACGGCTCTTACGTTGAGTTTGCGGGGTTGCTTGATTTTGATCAAACTCAGAAGCATAAGCCAAAGCAGCTTGCAGTTGACTTGGTGGAGGAAACAAAGATGCGGGGTGCAAGTCTTGGCGTCACAGTTGCCTTTGCCCATCAGTATCATGACCCTGAAAAGAAGTGTCCTGTTAATTACTGCGGTGCTTGGAGCGAGCCTTACATAATGATGGGAGGTTACGTGCAGCCGTGCTGTGCGGTTTTGATGTCGAACAAGCGCGATTTTTTGAGGGAGCATTCGTTTGGAAACGTCAACGAAAAGTCGTTCAAGGAAATATGGTTTGATCCTTATTACAAGAAGATGAGGCGCGAGGTTCCAAGGACAAAAGGCGCTATTCCAATTCAGTGCAAGGGCTGTCGTGCTTTTAACACTCTTACTCGTGAGAATGAATACGGAGTTTTTTCAAACAAGTAAGACGGCTTATTTTTTGCACTCCAGAGTTTTTTTGGTGTAGTAATAGTATCCCGCGCTTCCTGTTGCATAAACTATCCAAGTTGAGGTTATTGCGCCCCATACTCCAAGTGTGCTTATCAAAAAGTATCCTGCAACGACTCCGATTGCAACTTGGAAGAGCTTTATTTTTGCAACTTGCTTTGCCTTGTTTATTGCAAGTAGGAAAACCGTGCACACAGATCCAATCGCGGCTTCCAAAACAAAGGGTATTGCAAGCCAGGGCAGGTATTCCATTACCGGAAGGTAGTTGTTGAAAAACAACTGCAGTAAGCCGTAGAATGCCGTTGTGAACGCGATGATGCTTACTGTAAGTACTATTACTGCGCTTTTGAGGCTTTTGTGAAATAATCGCGACACTTCGTTCCACTGCTTTTCATCCGACATTTTGCTTACGTCGGGAAGCAAAACGGTGTGAAGCGCGCTTGAAATTAGCAGTAGGGGGTAAAATAAAATGTATGCCACTGCGTAGTAGCCCAAATTTGCCGGTGTTTCGAAAAGTCCCAGGTAAAGAGTGTCGTAGTTTTGCAAAACGTACGTCAGAAGAAGGGTTGAGAACATTGCAGCTGCAAACGGAATCATTTGTTTGAACAATGAAAGTTTGAAGACGCCGTGTTCCACTTTGTATAAAAGCGAAAGCGTGAAAACTACCATGGACAGTAGGAAGGCGTAGAACAAGCCTGAAAGCCCGTACAAGTAAATCAAGGTCACATTGGCGATGAAGAAAACCACGCCGTAGATTATTTTAAGTACTGCAAGTCTTTTGAAGTTTCTTTTTATTGTCCAGTAAGGCACTGCAAATGTTTGAAAGGATTGCGCGAAGTAGGCAAGTGCAAGAACAATTATGAACGGAGTTATTTCATA
>JBHHTN010000006.1:0-21861 GCA_046753405.1 Candidatus Micrarchaeia archaeon
GGTGCCTCAAGCTTTACGCGTTGTGCTTCTTCTACTGAAAACACTTTTAGTTTCGGAGTGTAAATTTCTTCGTACTGGTTGTTTGACGCGTCGCGGTAGTACAGTTTTACGGGGAGTTCCAACGGCAGTTGCGCGTTTGGTTCTATGAATACGTTGTACTCTATTGTTTCGTAGTTGTCCGATGAAATTGTTCCCACGTACTCGTTTGAAGGCGATAATAACGTGTAGTCGCTGCTTTCCAAGGCTTGGATTGCCAAGAGTTTTACGTCGGTCAAGCCCAGGTTGACTATTTTGAACACTATGCTTCCACGCACTCCTTGTTTGTAGATGTCCGAGCTTTCGGCGATTACTTGGAGTTTTGGGTTGCTGTGAATAGACAAACTTGTTGTCTGGTTTAACACGTAGCTTTTGCCCAGCTTGTCGTAGTATGTCAGGTTCAAGGGGATTTTGTACACTCCTGCCTCGGCGTCGAAGGACGTGACAACGTCGAAGTACGCGCTTGTTTCTTCTCCTGCTTCAAGCAAGGCTATTGCTTTCTCGCTTATTCCGCCTATTGGCGAAATTGGAATGCTTTTGCTTGAGAGGTCTAAGATTATGCTTATGTCTTTGAGGGTTACTTGCGCCGCGTTTTTCAACGTAACTTTTACTTTTGCGGTTTTGCCCGGTTCGATTTGCAATGGCTCTGATTCAACGCTTTCAACTGAGATGACTGCGTCTTGGGGCTGCACGTAAATTTTAAGCGCTTTTCCGGCCCAGCTTTCGCCGTTTTCTCGTTCCCTGCACTCGAAAGTCAAGTCGTTGTTTCCTTCAACCGCGTTTTCGTTTATTTTCACTTTGTACTTGAGAAGTATCTCGCGGTCCGGCGCAAGCTTTTCAAAAGTTCGGTATGCTTCTTCTCCCGGCTCCATTGAAAACGGAAACTTTGGGGCTATGCGGCATTCCGCGTTCAAAGTTTGCCTTCCAAAATTCCTGATTGAAAGCCACACGTCAATGTATTTTCCGGGCTCTGCAGGAAAAGGATAGTACGTGCTTTCGTTTTTGATTCGAATGTACCCTATTGTTGCAGTGCTTCCGTTCAATGCAGGTGCCGAGTCGGCAACTGCAAAGCTTGTAGCCAAAAACATTACTGTTGCAAAAACAAAAAATAATTTCTTCATATTTCTCATCAACTCTCAGTTATTTACTTACGATTTGACCGTCTTTAAGCTTGATGGTGCGATCCGCCCACCTGGCAACGTTCTTGTCGTGAGTAACCATGATGATTGTCTTTCCTTCCTCATGCAGTTTTCCAAGGGCCTCCATGATTTCCTGGCCTGTTTTTGAGTCCAGGTTGCCTGTTGGCTCGTCCGCCAAAACAACTTCGGGGTCAACTGCCAAAGCGCGCGCAATTGCCACTCTTTGCTGTTCTCCTCCTGACAACTCGGATGGCTTATGGTTTATACGGGGCCCCAAACCGACTTTTTCAAGAAGTTCCTTTGCGCGGCGTTCGCGTTCGTCTTTGCTTACTCCTTGAAAAATAAGCGGGAGCATGACATTTTCAATTGCAGACAAAGACGAAATCAAGTTGAACTTCTGAAAAACGAATCCGATTTTACGTCCTCTTATTTGCGCAAGTTCACTGTCGCCCATTGTTGCAATATCGCGCGCATCCAAGTATACGTGGCCGCCAGTAGGCCTATCCAAGCAGCCTACGAGGTTCATCAGCGTGCTTTTGCCGCTTCCGGAAGGCCCGATTATGGCTACGAACTCTCCTTGAGTGATTTTCAATGACGCGTCTTTCAGCGCGGGCACCTGCACTTGTCCCATTTGGTAGATCTTCTGGGCAACTTTAAGTTCGATGACAGTCTTTCCGATTTTAGGATGCTTGTGCTTTTTCATATACTTCAACTAAAATCGTTTTATACTTAAAAAACGAGCTATAGTAAACGAGAGCGCAAATTGAGTTTTACTGGAATTTTTTTCAGCGGTTTTCATTAATCAAAGCAGCGTTTTAAACTTCTAAGTCTTACTAATTTTCTTTGTTGATTTGAAAAATGCAGAAGTTGTCCAACCTTGACTATTATTTCCTTGTAGAGGAGTTGCAGGAGTTAGTCGGAAGCCGGTTGAACAAGGTTTACGAGTTGTCCAAAGAAGTCCTTCGCTTTCGTTTTTCCAAGGAAGGAACGCAGTACAATCTTCTTGCAGAATTGGGCGTTCGCGCGCATCTTACCAAGTACTTGGAGGAAGTGCCGAAAAACCCTTCGAATTTTGCAATGTTTTTGCGAAAGCACCTGGACAACGCAAGGGTTACCAAGGTCGAGCAATTGAATTTTGACAGAATTTTTGCAGTTCACTTGCAGAAAAAAGAAGAGTTTATTCTTGTTTTTGAAATGTTTGCAAAAGGAAACCTTCTTTTGTGCGATTCAAACTTTGAAATAATCCTGCCTTACCGCAAGGAACAAAAAGGGGAAAGAAAACTTGCAGCCAGAACAAAGTTCGAGTTGCCGCAAAGCAACAAGGTTCACCCGAAAAAAGCTTCGGTTGACGACGCAAAAGACCCTTCTGCGATTAACCTGGCGCCGTTTTACTTGAAGGAATTGCAAGCGCACGCAGAGGGCAGTTCGGAAAAATTAACTGAAGAGTTGCACGAAGTGTTCAACCGCTTTTCGCCAACTGTTTATTTAACAAGTGGGAAGCCGGTTGCTTTTTCCGCGGTGGAACTTGCAAATCCTGTTGGGCAAGTCGAAAAATTCGAAACCATTTCCAAAGCGTTGGACGAGTACTACTTTTCTGTGCAAGGGGCGCAGGAAAAAGTTGCGCCGAAGACCGACGGCCTTGAATTGAGGAAGTTGGAAAAATCCCTTGAACAACAAAAGTTGTTTTTACAAGAGCATGAGGCGAAGGCAAAAGAGTTTCAGGAAAAGGGGGACGCGATTTACTTGAACTTTGAAAAAGCGGAAAAGGCGATTTTAAAGGCCAGAAAAGAAGGAGTGGACAAAGTAGAGTTGAAGCTGTAGGCTTTTGTTTTTGCAAGTAGGCCTGGAACTTGCATTACGGGTGTGGTGGGACAGTTTCTCGCCGAAAGCGTGAAAAAGTGGGTAAAGTGTTTTACTCGTTTACTGCCGTGGTTATTTCGCGTCGGTCTACGACCATGACGTCTTTGACGTCTAAAACGGCGGAGTAGGGAACTGTTACCAAAGCGGCTCCTTCGTGTTTGGCGCGCATTGCAACGGATGAATCGGGGTTGGGTTCGATTAAAACTGCTTCTATTTTGCCGGTCATTTCGTTGATGTAAAGGTCTATGACGCGGCCGATTTCTTCTCCGTCGGTTGTAATGATTCTTTTTCCGGCAAGTTGTTTTGCAATTGCAAACTTTACCATTTTATTCTCTTTCACCTTTTTGAAAACGGTAAAACAAAGTTTAAAACGCGTTTTATGAACTTATTGAAGGCTACAAGTATTTAAATAGGTTATCATAATTAGTTCGGTATTTTTTACGATTTTAATTAAAACAACGTAAGGGTGGTATGAAGTTGAAGATTAAGGATGAAGTGCTCAAGGTTATTGAATCACTTAAAAAAACGGGTTTCACACCGGTTGACGCGGTTTTTGAAGGCGCGTTGGGCGTAAAAGAAGACTCAACTCTTGCCTTCATGGACAAGCTTGACTCAAAGCAAATGGTTTCAGGCGTCATCAGGATTATTTACACAAGCGGGAAGGACAATATTCGCTTCGTGGAAATTCCAATAGGTCAAAACCCGGCTCCGGATGTAGCAGAAGGCGCCAAAAAAGGCTGAAATTGCTTTTGAAAGATCATTTATTCTTTTACCGCTCTAAATTACAACATGTCTTCTGATTCGCCGTCAGTGTTGTCAAAGTCCCAGTTAAAGCGCCTTGCAAACGCGGGTTATTCGCTGGTGGGCCCCTCCAAGCACTCTGCAATCAAGGTGTGTTTGTGGAGCAAGAATTCCATTACAGGCAAAGGTCATTGTTACAAACAAAAGTTTTACGGAATTCAAAGCCATCGGTGTCTTCAATTCACGCCGGCTTTACCTTTTTGTTCTCATAAATGCGTTTTTTGCTGGCGCGACACATCCATTACTTTTCCAAAGTGGACGGGTTGTGTTGATTCTCCTGACAAATTGATTGACGAGGCAATTGCAAGTCAAAGAAAACTTCTTACGGGTTTTAAGGGAAACGAAAAGGCGGATTTGCAAAAGTGGAAGCAAGCGCAGGACCCTGCGCACGTTGCCATTTCGCTTGCGGGAGAGCCGTGTTTATACCCCGAATTGAGAGAATTGTTGAGCGCTTTTCGTAAAAGAGGGATGACGACTTTCCTTGTTACCAACGGATTGTATCCCGAAGTGTTGCGGCAACTTGAAGAACAAAACGCGTTGCCAACCCAGTTGTACGTTTCGCTTGCCTCGCACAACTCTGACAATTACATGGACGTTCACAAACCGTTGTTGACAGGCGGGTGGACTAGATTCAACGAGTCTTTGGAATTATTGTCAAGTTTGTCTGGAAAAACGCGGACGGTTCTGCGCATGACTTTGGCAAAAGGAGTGAACATGACTTCAACTGACGGGTACGCGAAACTAATTGAAAAGTCAAACGCGCAGTACGTCGAGGTCAAAGCGTACATGGCCCTTGGGTCAAGCAGAGAACGTTTGGGAGTTTCTGCCATGCCTTTTTTTGAGGACATAAAAAGTTTTGCTGCAGAGCTTGCAAAGCAAACCAGTTATTTGAAGACTGCAGAACACCAGGCGTCGCGAGTAGTGCTGTTGTGTCGCGATGAAAAATCAGTTGAAAAAAGAAAAATAAAGAGTTAAAAAAAGAAGAGGAAGGACTTTATTGTCCCTCTGCTTTTTTTTCTCCTTCTGAGCCTGAGGAGTCTCCTCCTTCGGCAGGAGCACTTTCTTGTGCAGGAGCCTCTGCAGCAGGAGCTTGTTGTTCTTCTTGAACTCTTTCAGCGCCGCAGCACTGACCTGCTTCTTCTGACTTGCTTCCGCAAGACTTACATACATATGCCATTTACATGCACCTCTAAAAATTTTGGTGGGAACACGAGTAGTTTCCTGCACCAACAAAACAAACACGCTAATGTTATAAAAACGCTTTTGTTTCAACTCAGAATGCTTCTTGAAACTTTTTTGTAATCAGAAAAGTCGCCAAACAAAATTTTGGTGCCGCTTTTGCGAAGCCGGGCTTTGGAGTGAAAGCCTGTTGCAACAGAAACGCTTCTGGCGCCCAAGGCCTTGGCAGAACTCGCCTCGCTTTCAGAGTCGCCGACCAAGCAGACGTTTTTCCATGAAAACTTTTTTCCGGTTTTTTTCTCGCATTTCTTCTTTGCAATTTTTGCAAGTAGTCGTTTGTCCCCCCCGTTTTCTCCTGTTGCCAGCACTTTGAAAAACTTTGAAAGCCGCGTTTTTGCAAGGCCGGCAATTACCGCTTTGCGCGGTCCTCCTGTAATTATGCCTAAAACCGCGCCTTTTTTTTCAAGTTCTCGCAATAGGTTTCTAACCCCGGGCAAGGCGCTCACGCGTTTTCGAGTTTTGATTTTCTTCAAAAAATACTTTTCTGTTTTTTTCACTGCCAGCTTCAACTTTTCATTTGCTTGTTTTTTGGAGACTCCTTTTTTCACGCAAACTTCGAGGATTATTACGGGAATGGTTTTTCCGCCAAAGTCGTTGTCTAAAAGCGAGGCTTTGATTCCGTACACTTCGCGGAACATTTCTGCAAACGCTTTTTCGTAAAAATGAATCAAGTCAAAAAGCGTTTGGTCAACGTCAAACAAAACGAGTTTTTCAGTCATTTTTGTCACTTGCTTGAGATGAACTTAATCCAAACTTCTCTTGTTCTTGGCCCGTCGCCTTCAAGCAGAATCAAATGTTGCCACGTTCCCTTCTGAATGCTGCCTTTTTCCACGAAAAGGCAAACGCTTGAGCCGAACATTACTTGTTTCAAGTGCGCGTCGGCGTTGCCGTCCACTTGGTTATGGCGCCAAGTTTTTTTGCGTAACTCTGAGAAAAAGTTTTCGTAGTCTTCCTTGATATAGTCTTCAAATTCGTTGCACGCCAAAGCACACGTTGTATGCGGGCAAAAAACAAACAAAACGCCGTCGCGCCAGCCTTTTTTTTCAACAAGTCCCTCCGCTTTGCTTGTAATGTCAAGCGCGTCTACGCGCTTGCTTGTTGCAATTGAAACCTTTTCCAATTATCTACACCCCGGCCATTATTCTCAACACGTCCCTTAAACCCGGTGCAAGACCCATTACCATAATCAAAATCAACACGTAAGCGCGCTGGTCTTGTTCATCGGGAGAAAACTCTGTTTTTGCAATCCAAACAACCGCTATTGCGAAAGCGATTTTTACTAAAAGAAACGCCCACGACCCGCCGAAAAAGTCGATTATGAGGTTTCCTACGACGTGCTGTTCTCCGTAGCCTGCGAAAGTCGTTCCGATGAATGTTGCAGAACCGTCGAAGACTTGTCCGAAGAAAGCGCCTTTTGCAAAAACGTCAAAACCGTTTTTTGCAAGTTTTTTCCACGAGTACTTGAAAGCGTAGTAGGCTGTAAGTGTTATTGCGATTGTGGCAACTGCGAAAAACGCGTTTTTAACTCCCACTTTGGAGAGGTAGACGAGCATTGTGAGAATTGCGATTACCGTGCCAGTGTCTTTGGTGCTTCCAAGAGTTTTTTCAACGTCTTTTTTTTGCACGATCCGGGCAAGAGAAAAGCTTGCAACAAGAATCGAAAAAGTGAGAATGTAAATTCCAGGGCTCATGAACAGCGTGGGAACGTTTTGAAAACCCAAAAATTCAACGCATCGCGGTAAAATTTGCGCGTCTTCAAAAACACGCAGCGTTGACCCCAATACCACGAAAGGAACTATTGCCAAAAAAAAGTTCTTTTTCGGACGAATTCCGATTTTTTTTATTGTCAGGTAAATGACGTAAGCGGCAAGCAACGCTAAGACAGCGTACGTTGCGGTGTTGTAAACGTTGTAAGGCGCGTGTTGGCTTTGGAAACAAATTGGGTTTACAAAGTACTCGGTGACAAACGATTGCAAGCTCATGTGTTTTTTACTGCGCTTTCCCTTTAAAAATTAAACATGCTGGCTCTCAAAACAAGTTTGAAAAACGCGCAAAAAGCAAAGGAATTTCTTACGCGCAGAAAGCTTTTGGTTAGGGGGAAATCCCTGAAAAAACGCGGGGGCTTCATTTACTTTCCGCTGTCTAAAACGCCTTCGCAAAAACCGTCGTTTGAATGCTCCTACTTGCAAGCAGAATTCAAATCCCGCGCCCAACAACAAGACTTGAAAACCGCCTTGAAAAATTCGGGAAAGTTTTCAGGTAAAGAACTTGAGGCGTTGGTGTCGTCTTTTGACACAGTCGGCGACATGGTACTAATTGACGTTCCTAAAGAACTTGAAAAACGCGAAAAATTGATTGCCAAAACCATTCTTGCCTCTAACAATCATGTGAAAGTCGTTGCCAAGAAAAAAAGCGCGATGAGGGGCAAGTACCGCGTTCGCAAAATGCAGGTGGTTGCAGGAGAAAAAAGAACCAGTACAATTTACAAGGAAAGCGGGTGTCGGTTTCACCTTGACCTGGCGCAGGTTTACTTCTCTCCAAGATTGTCCTTTGAACGCTTGCGGGTTGCACGCTTGGTTAAGCCTAACAAGAACGTGCTGGTTTTGTTTGCGGGAGTAGGGCCTTTTGCAATTGTTATTGCAAAAAAACAGCCATCGGCAAAGGTACGTGGAATCGAGCTTAACCCCAAGGCAGTCAAATTCTTCAAGAAAAATGTTGCAGTCAACAAGATGCAAGATAACCTTGAAGTAATTGAAGGCGATGTGAACAATGTTTCCATGAAATTAAAAAATTGGGCGGATTACATTTCAATGCCGCTTCCTCACACCGCAACGGACTTTTTGGATGCCGCCTTTGCAGCAGCTCGCAAGGGTTGCATAATCACGTTTTACGGTTTTGAGAGAACCGACGGAAAAAAGGAAGCTTATTTTGACGGCGCGGAAAACCGTGTGTTGGTATCGCCTGTTTTGGACCGGATAAAAGGCGCGTGTAAAAAAAACAAGAAAAAGTGCAGGATTTTAAACAAACGGCAAGTGAAAACCTACGCGCCTTACGTTGTGCAGGTTGCAGTTGACTTCAAAGTATTGTGAAAAGTTTCAGTTGTTTTTTTTAAGTTCTTTTTCTTTGCGGCGCTTTAGCTCTTTTTTGAATCCCAAGGAGTCAAGCCAACTGTTAACCGTGTTTTTGGATGCGTTCAAGTTCTTTCCCATTTGAATTGCATCCATATGCGTTTTTACGCCCAATGCATCGCGCATTTCTTTTGCGCTCCATCCTTCCGAGTACTCCGTGGCTGTTCCATAATACATATTATCCGGGCTAAATCCAAGCAGTATTATGTCCTCGGGTTTGAAACCCGCTTTTATAAGCTTGTGCGGTTTAAGCGCGTTTTTCAAGTAATAGAAGTTTCCTTCGGCATGACTTTTTTTATTTTTCCACGCCACTTGTAAATTTTTTCCTCCGTAACATTTGAAGGCTTTTTTCTTTTTGGCTGCCCTTTAATGTTTCCGTAGAACAACTCCCTTGGAATTACTTGTGCAGGTTCTACTCCTCGAATTCTTTGAATAACTTTGCGTATCTTTCAGGCATTTTAATCACAAGTACGCCGATGCTATTGCCAGCACTGCAAACACTGCTTGTATTGCAAGCAGCATGATTACAAGTTGTTGTTCTGTTGGCTTGAAATGTTTCATTAAAAAGTGTGAAAGCGAGTGCGTCGGGCCAGAGTAGTTCAAGCGACCGTTTTTGTCGATTCTGCCGAAGTTTTCGGCCTTAAAACGGCTTTTTGCCTTGAGAAAAAACTCGATTATTTGAGGTGTGAGTGCTATTGCGCCTACTCTTTCCATGTTTCCAACTATTACTGTAGCGGCAATTGCTGCTCCGATTAAGTACGTGGCTGAGTTTCCAGGGAAAACTTTTGCCGGAAACCAGTTGAACACGAGGAAGGCAACGCAAGAAGCAGTCAGGGCAATTGAAATCAAAGATGCTTCGGAGTTTCCGTTCAAGTAGGCTACAGTGAACAAGGCCATCCCAACTATTGCGCCGGTTCCCGCTTCCAAGCCGTTGAATCCCGCAAGAAGGTTGATTAAGTTTGATGCGGCCATTACGCCGATTGGAATAAGCACTAACGGGTAAAACAAGCCGAATTCAATTGTTCCTAAAAGGGGTAAGGTCATTTTGCTTGTTCCCGCGCTTACTGCCATCAAAGGCAAGGCGGCTACTGCGGGCAATAAAACGCGGTAGAATTGGCGTATGTGCAAGAAGTCTTCAATGACTCCTATTGCGCCTATTAGTGTTATGGAAAGCATTGCGGCTAGTATGAACGCGATCTGGTTGTAGGGAAAAACTGCCAGGGAAAAGAGCATCCCTGCTTCAATGCCGAATATTATGGCTATTCCTCCTGCACGCGGAAAAGTTGGGAGGTTTTTGCTGCCTTTTTCCTTGAGTTCCTTGATTTCTTTGGTTGAAAGGCTTGTTGGAACCTTGTTCAAGTCCACTGCAGTGAATCCTGCTCGTTTCATTCTCGGAATAAGCAGCCAGGTGACGAATAAAGTTGCAATAAAACTGACAATGCCGGTTAGAATAAACGGGTGTGAAAGTTCGATTAAGGCCATGCAAGGCTTTATGCTCGGAATGGCTTTAATATGTTTTCAGAAAACAAGCGTGCTGATGGCTGAAAGAGTTTAATAAAAAGTGGCAGCAGTAACCGGCTTTTCCGTCCATCAGGACAGTACTGGCACAGTCGCAAGAGGCCTTTGCTTCCAGGTTCGAAAAGGGACTGGGCGTTCCGCCTCTCCTATGACCGCTGACCGTTAGTTATTAGGTTGAAACGTGTTTAAATACTTTTTTGAAAGGTGAGTTGTTTGGAAAAAGCTTGGGAGGTTTTTTTAGCCCTATTTTATGAAGGGTTGCAGGAGTTCAACGGCTTTTTTGAGGGATTGAGCGATTTGTTTCTCGTTTTTTGCTCCAGAGCAGATGACTTTGCCGTTTTTGAATAAAAGCAGGGTAGTGCCTATTTCTTTAAGCCTCATTATTGCGCCTGGGAATTGTTCTGGTTCGTATTCTACGTTCTCTACTTCAAGTGCGATGTTGAACAAGTCCAGTTCAACCTTTAAATTAGCGCTAGCAACAATGTTTTCTACTTTAAAGCCTTGGTCTACTTTGACTCTTTTTTTCGCCATTTTTAAGTTTCACCTTTTAAAGTTTTTGCTTTGTTTGCCTTTAAAAAGGTTTATATTAAAAAACGCGTTTTCGACGTTTGTCGTTTAAAAGTGTTTGAATTCTTTGAAAAACGCGTTTTTAGGCCACAAGGAGTATGAATAGGAATACTAGGCCTACTGCGGCGATGTCGCTTAAGTCAATGTTACTTGAAAGGTATAAAAGTGCGAATATTGCTATTACGAGCAGTGCTGGAGTCAAAAGAGCGGAGTTTGCCGGTCCGGAGAGTGACAAGACGCTGTGTCCTGTTATTACAAAGCTGTTGTATACTCCAAAAGGGCTTATTCCATAGCCTTCGCTAAGTATTAAAAGTAGTATTATCATTATTCCTACTGGAAGATAGTGTTCCAAGTCTCCGGACATAATAATCTAACTACTATTGAGTGGTAACATATATTAAAGCGTTGTGTTTTTGTTTATTTCGGGCTATTTTTGGCGTTTTAGAGGTTTTTTGGTGTTTTTATGCAGAGGTCTCATGGTTCTCAGTCTAAGCAGAGTAGAAATTTGAAGAGTAAGGGGCGTCGTGCTATTACTGTGCAGCTTCGTAAGTTTGATGATGGTGCGCGTGTGCGTATTGACGTTGACCCGCGTTTTGCAGGTGGCAGGCCTCCTTTGAAGTATAATCATCTTAATGCCAAGGTGCTTAAACAGCGGGGCAAGTGGTCTTACGAGGTTGTTATTAGTGACAGCGGTCGTCGGAAGATGGTTTGTGTTTCGAATGTTCACTTGGTTCCGCAGTAAAATTTGTATGAAAAAGGGTGTTTTAAGGGCGTATGGACATTGTTGCTGAAAAAGTTGTTTCATTGAAGGATGTTGAGAATGTTTTGAACAAGCGTAAGAAGGAGGGCGAGGATGCTCTTTCTTACGAGCAGCAGAATACTTTGGAGTACGTTGAAAAGTTTGCGGACAAGCTTTCTGACGAGAAGGCTAAGTCGTTGAAGAAAGAGCTTGAAAAGATTGGTTTGACGGAGAAGATGACGATTAAAATCGTTGATCTTTTGCCTAAAAAAGAGGAGGAAGTGAGGGTTGTCGTGTTGCAGGACAGGGTCGAGCTTTCCGACGACCAGGTTAAAGCGATAGTCAAGGCCGTCAAAGACGTTGCTTAAAACAGAGTTTTTTTTGGGTAAGAACGCTTTTTTTCGAAGGAATTATTAACCTGTTTTTTCAAGAATTATCTTAAGGTAGGGGCGGAGGCTAACGAGGTTAGCATTTTAACTTGGTTGATTGCTTAGTGTCAAGAAAATTTATTGGTGTTTTTGAGTGTTCAAGCGGGAAGAGTACGCGGTTGTATTGGATTTTTTGGCTCAGGGCCATGCTCAGGAGGCCAAAAAGGAGCCGGTTGCGCAGATTTTAGGCGAGGAATACTTTACTTTGCTTGAAGTTGTTTTGAAGTCTGGCCTTTCCGTGTCAGTTGGAGAGAGATTGTACATCGGCAGGGAAACTCGCGATAAGGTTGACCATATTAAAGGCAGGGTCACCTCGAACGCGCTTACTGCGAGTGCTTCCAGGGAGTTGCTGGGAGTTGTAAGTAAGATTGTGTCTGAAAGGGAAGCTCATTTCCTGGATTTTTTGAACCGTGCGGGTTCTCTGAATATACGCGCGCATTCCTTGGAGTTGCTGCCTGGAATTGGAAAAAAGCATTTGAATGATATTTTGGATGCGCGGGACAAGCAGAAGTTTTCGAGTTTTGAAGACGCTCAAAGTCGTGTTCCGCATCTTGGGAAGTTGAAGGATATTTTCGTGCAGAGGATTCTTGAGGAGTTGAAGGGGGATTCCAAGTATTACTTGTTTGTCAAGATTCCTCAGAAGACTCACGAGCGCAGCGAGCGTTTTGACCGCAGGCGTTAGCGCTTTATTTTTACTTGTTTTTTTCCTGTTGAGTTGCACAAGTACTGCAGGGTTTTGCACTGTTTTTTTTCAAGTGTGATTTGCCATCTTATTATTGTTCCTAAAACCGTTTCTTTTTTTTCAGAAGGCTTCGGATTGATGTTTCGCGCTTTGGAGTTTTCGGGGGCAACATCTTCAACCAAAATGCTTGTTTTTTTGTCGGTTTTGTTGCATATTTTTATTAACACTTTTTTTCCGTTGAATTCTTTTTTTGCCTGAATGGGGACTTGGGTTTTTTTTCGGAAAACGGCTAAGGTCACCAGGGCAATTGCTGCAACTGCCAGTAGGTACCGGTTTTCAGAGGCTGCCTTTGCAATTGAAAGTCCTGCAAGAAAATTTTCACGGGGAGTGCTTTTTGTTAGCGTTAACCGCATTTGCCCGTTTTGGTCTTCAAAAACCGTTGCAAGCGCGCCTCCGGAGCTTTTCACAATCCATTTTCCTTTGCCTTTGAAAAAACCGCTCGAATTACTGTTTGAAAAATCTTCCATTTTTGCTGTGGAAAATTTTGTTAGGTTTCCCTTTTCATCTTGGAAAATGACCGACGAGTTGCCGCTCCAGTTTAACAGAAACTTCCAAAAATCTTTTTCGTCAAATTCACGCTCTTCAAGCTCTTCTGTTGTTCGGTTTTCGCTTTCGTGCTGTTCGTAGTTTTGCTTGAAAAGCGAACTTTTTGAAGTTTTCGCGCTTTCGCTTTTTTCTTTTCTTAACACGCCTTCCTTTCCGTCATTCGTTTCTTTCCAACTGCCTTTTTCTTCTTCTGGCGCGTTTTCTTTGCGCGTTGTCTCTTTTTGAGTTTTGTCTTTTTTGCTTTCCTCTTTTTCTTTTTTGTTTTTCGCTTTGTTTTCGTCGGTGTTGGGCTTTTCCGGTGCGGGCGCTTGCCCTTCTTGCACGCGTTCAACGCTTTTGATGAGCGCGCCAAAAACCTCGCGTTGTTTTGGAAAGACAAAAGGCGTTTTGAATTCAACGAAGTAGTCTTTCTTTGAAAGAGTGCAGTTCCACGACAAAACGCGTTTTTCGAAAGTTGAATTGGTTTCTTCTAAATTCACTTTAAAGTTGTACGCGTTTTTGGGAAAGCCGCTTAACACGCACAAACCGTCAACGTTTCCTTTAACGTTCAAAACCCAGTTTTCGCTTTGGTTTTCAAGCGTTTTTTGCTTGAAAAAAACGTGCGCTGAAAAAAACGATTCTTCTTCAAAATACAGTTGATATTTTTTTGACTTACCTATATTTGCAGTGAAAACCTTGTTTTTGACTTCGTGGTCTTGCGGCAGACCGTTGCTTGTGAACGCGACGCTTTGAATGGGAACAAGCGTTTTAAGCAGGGAATTTTCCGCTGCTTTGAACCAGAGTTTGGTTTTGCGTTTTCCGTTTTCAAACTCTTCGGTGCCCGTTAAAACCGTGTTTTTCTGGGTTGTCAGCGTTGCTTGCAGGTTTTCAAGCCCTGTTTTCAACCCCCAGTTTTCTCTTTTTGGAAAGCTTTCAAAAGAGCGGAAGAACACTGTCTGATTTTCAAAAGAGTTTTCCGCGAGAAGAAACGAGAAGTCAACAACGTAGTCGTCCAGGTAGTTGCAAGTGTTGCTTTGAGAGAAAAACAGCGTGCTTGTAGAATTGCGTGCTTCAATTGCATTGTAGCCGCAGTGCCCGCGCACGAATCCGCAAACAGTGTTCCAATGGTGTGAAATTGCCGTTCCCTGCAAGAACATTTTTTCGTAATGCTTGTCTGCAAAAATTGTAACTTCGCGTTTTTTTCCGCAGTCTTCTTCGAAGCGGTCAAATGACACTTCAGCAGAAGTGTTTTGCTCAAAACTTGCTTTCCATTCTACTTCCGTCACTACTTTCAACGAGTAAGCGTTTGCACTGGATAAAAAAAGGAGCAATAAAAATAGCAGTCTTGCGGCGCCGCCTTTGTATAAAGCGGCCAAAAGAAAAATCAGACCTTGAAAACTTTGTTTTCTTTAAAACTTTAAAAGCTTTGTCAACGCCATTTTGAAAGCGCTTGTGCCAGTTCCGCGTGTGTTTTAGAGTATTCCTTTAAGGGGGTTGTCCCGCTCAAAGCGGCGTCAACTGCCTGCCTTACTGCTTTTGCGCCTGCGCGCGTTCCTTTTGGGTGTCCGTGCACGCCTCCTCCGAACTGGAAAGCGGCGTCAACTCCAAGTATTCTAATCAAGTCGGGCACGTGGCCGGGGTGAAGTCCTCCTGATGCAACGGGCAAAACCGTTTTAACATTGTGCCATTTGCAACGCATTGCGTTTGCAATTTCTACGACTTCGTCGCGTCCGCCTTGCATTTTTCCCACTACTGTTCCAATGTGTAACTGGTCCACTCCAACAAGTCTGCAGGCTTTTGCCAGGACAAGCATGCTTATTCCGTGCAACTTGTCTCTGGTGAACGCGGCGTGCATTGCGCGGTGCCCGTGAAGAACAAGGCCGAGATTTGCGCGTCGCAGTGTTTGAAGTCCTGAAAAACCGGTTGTTACAACGTCGACCATGGCGTACTCATTACCTTGTTTTTTAACGAATTTTGCGCGGTCAATCATTTCCTCTGTTTCTGCGGTTACATTCGGCATGTAAATCTTTTTTTCGCCTGTTTCGCCTTCGGCTTTTTCTTTTAGTGCGATTGTGTCGATTATTCGGTCGAAGAATTTGTTGAAAGTCATGCTTGACAAGTTTTCGTCGTCTTTGACCAAGTCCAAACCGCCAATCCATGCCTCGAATGCAACGCGGGCGTGCTGTTTGTTGGTCAAACCAAGCTTTGGCTTTACAATTGTTCCAACCAACGGTCGTCTTTTTGTCTTGGTTGTTTTTCGTATTCCGCTTATGCCAAAGGCAGGCCCTGAAAAAGAATTTGCAATTTTTGGCGGGAAATCAACGTTTTCAAACCTTAGCCCTTTGAGTATTTTCATGCCGAAGATGTTGCCTGCAATTGAACTCATTATTTGCGGCATGTTTCCTTGTTCAAACAAGTCTTGAGGGTAAGCGATTTTCACCCGGTCTTTTTTGACTGAGAAAATGTTTGGTTTCAGCTTTCGTTTTATGCCTTTGTTCATGGTTGAAACGTCGGTCCAAGTTCCAATTGAGCTTTCGCCTGCAACTGCCTCGGCTGCAACTTTGAACGTGGTTCCTTTTGCGGGGGTAATGCGGTAAGTGCAAACAACGTCGTCAGAAGAAGGCGAGTACTGCAAGTTGATAAAACCGGTGTAACCAGATGCCATAAACAAAAAACACGCAAAGGCAATAAAAAGATTTGTCGCAAGCTTTTACGTGAGGCCTTTGGTTTTTTATTTCGCCTGATCCTACTATTTCTTTTTATGACGAAAAAACGGTTGTTGCTTTTTCATCCAATAAATAAAGTAAGACAGTTGTGGCGCGAGCATGTGGCGCGGCCTTTGACGCAAGAAGAGCGAAAAATTGCAAGACGGGGGTATTCTGTTGCTGTGAGTGTTTTTGCCAGAAAATCAGTTGAAGAAAATTTGTCTGTTGAAGAACGCAAGAGGCTTGTTGAAAAAATGCTTTCAAAGTCTTATCGCGTTGTTTCAAGTAAGAATTTTAAAGCAACAAAAGCAGTTCTTCCGGCAATGGTGGGAGGAGTTGCCGGAGGTCTTTACGGCGGTTTAGGCTTTGTTCCTTTTGGTCATTTTGTGGGGGCTTCAATTGGTTTTTTTGCCGGCCTTATTGGCTATTATGCGCATGATTCGCCTAAGTGGGCAACTACTTCGTTTCTGCGCAACAGAGTCTATTATTTCAAGGCGGTATTTGATATGCCGGAGCATTTTCCTAGTGTTTCTCTTCACGAAGCAATTCATTTTTTGGGTAAAAGACGCGTTCTTGGGTTAAGGCGCATTGTTGGCGATAGAATGCTGGCAAATGCGACGCATAGTCTTTTTGACAAACAAAGCACAAGGGACGCTGTAGGCAAAGTTGCTTCGCCTGAAGATTTCCTTAAAAGGTATCGTTCGGAGGATGAAGAAGCGCGCCATGCTGGCAAACGCATCGGCAATTACGCTCTTCGACTTGGAAACAGAATTGGTTTTAATAAAGCTGCTTGGGATTTTTTGTACTTGCTTTCGCGAGGAGTGCATTACAAAACAGCTGAAGGTCAGATTCGGCAAATTTACGCTGAAAAAAGGAAGGGTCGTAAATCCTAGTTTTTAGGGTTGTAGTTAGCGGGTTATGTTGGCGTTTATCGGCTTGCGAGTTTGATGTCGTCGCTTGTTACTGTTTTGCGTCCGGCGTGTTTTGCAAGTTGTACTGCTTTTTGTGAGATGTCTATTGCAACGTTTTCCAACACGTCTGCGAGTGCTTCTGACGCGTCTTCGCTTACTCTTTCTGCTCCTGCTTTTCTCACTAAGCGTTCTACTGGTGCAAGTGGCAAGTCAACCATATAAAATTTCCCAACCTCCTTTTTAATAACTGAAAAGTGTTAAAATCAGGTCTTATAATGCTTGTATTATTTAAAAAAGTATGTGTGTGGGTTTTTTTTGCTTTTTTGAGTGTTGCGGTGGCTTGGATTGGGGGAAGAAGGGTTTGTAGAACAGCTTTGTCTTAGGAAAAAGGCGGGCATTGAATTGCGGGAGTACCAGGTGCAGGCTGCAAAAAACGTGTTGCAAAAAGGCAATTCGCTTGTTGTTATGCCCACTGCTTTGGGAAAAACTTTTGTGGCAGTGCTTGTAATTGCCCGCTTGTTGTACGACCAAAGACGCGGGAGAACGCCTGATGGCAAGTTTCTTTTTTTGGTTCCGACCAAGCCGTTGGCTTTGCAGCAGGCAAGGCGTTTGCGTGAATTGCTTGATGTTGACCGGTCGGATGTTGTTGTTTTAAGCGGGGAAATTGCTCCGAAGGACCGTGCCGGTGTTTGGGCAGGCGCGAGAATTGTTGTTGCGACTCCGCAAACGGTTTCACACGACCTTCCTAAGAAGAGGTTGGATTTGCGTGATTTTGTTTTGGTGGTTTTTGACGAGGCTCACCGCGCGGTGAAGGAGTATGCTTATTCGAAGATTGCAAAACAAGCGCAGGGGAATTCGAAGACTTTGCTTTTAGGGCTTACTGCGTCTCCCAGCGCGGATAAGGAAAAGGTGGCGGAGATTTGCAGTAATTTGGCTGTCAAGCACATTGAGATTAAGACGGACAAGGATTATGATGTTGCGGATTTTGTGAAGAAGGTTAGAACGGATTTTGTGTTTGTTGACTTGCCGCAAGAGTTTTTGAACCTTCGCTCTTTTTTGGAGGCCTTGCTTTCGGGGCCTGTTTCCGATTTGCGCAACTCGGGTTTTTTGCCTCCTATGAAAAAGCCTTCCAAGCGGCATTTGTTGGAGGCGCGTTCCAAGATTTTGAAGGCGGCATCCCGTGGAGGGAAGTCTGCGTATTGGTTTATGAGCGTGCAGGCTCGCGCGTTTAACATTTTGCATTCAATTGACTTGCTTGAAAGCCAGGGGACTAAGGCGCTTTTGCAGTTTTTTCATGACATGCGTTCGCGCAAGGTGCAAAGCAAGGCGGTGAAGGCGTTGCTTGCGGATTCTCGTTTTGCAAAAGTTGAAAAGGCGGCGCAAAAACTTGTTGAAGCGGGTTTGGATCACCCCAAGAAGGAGAAGTTGTTTGAAATAGTTGGAACTGCGGTGCGGGAGGGTAAGACTACGATCGTTTTTGCGCATTTCCGCGCGTCTTCCAAGGAGATTTGCAACGCGTTGAATGAACTTGAAGGGGTCAAGGCGGTTCAGTTCGTGGGCCGCTCTGGCGCGGAGGGCATGACGCAGAAGAAGCAGGCCGAGGTTTTAGACAAATTCAGGGAAGGCGAGTTTAATGTTCTTGTTGCTACTTTGATTGGCGAGGAAGGCTTGGACGTTCCAAGCGTGGATTTGGTTGTTTTTTATGAAACAGTGCCGTCGGAGATTCGTCTTATTCAAAGGCGTGGTCGCGCGGGGCGTGTGAAGTCGGGTAACGTGATTGTTTTGGTTGCAAAGGACACCAAGGACGAGGCTTTTCTTTGGATTTCGCGAAAGAAAGAGAGGAAGATGCACCGGCATTTGAAGTCGCTTAAGGAGACGTTGACCGAAGGCGAGGAAGTCGGCGTTGAGTCTGTGGGCCTGTTGCCTGAGGAAGTGGTTGGGAAACCTGTTGACGAGTTGAAAGAAAAAAGGGTTGGGAGAACCAGGGGTAAGGCAAAGCAGAGGAAGCTTGGAGAGTTCTAAGTTTTTTTCCCAAAAAAAGAAAAAGGTGGCAAATGCAGTCGTCGGGATTTGAACCCGAGTCTCCAGATTGGCAATCTGGTGTCCTATTACCCATCCTGTTTTTTTTTCTTTTTTTAAGGGAAAAAAAGACGGATTCCAGGTTGTCCGACCAAAAACTCTTTCTTTCTTCTTGGAAGAAAGAAAAGGTCACTGGACTACGACTGCGCGTAGTATTGTTATGGCTGTTAAGGTTAAAATGATTGCTGAGATTAAGTAGGCTAGGAGGGTTTCTTGGTCTTGTTCTTGTAGTTGTTTGGGAAGGTTTTGTGTTACTTTTTGCAGGTTTTCTGATACTTGCTGGAGTTCCGCGGACACGTCTTTTGTCGCGTTTTCGACTTGTTTTACTTCAGGCGGTGTTGGTACTTTTAGTTTTTCTATTGTGACTGTGAAAGGTTGCAGTGTTTTTGTGTTGCCTGCGTTTATTATGATTTCTCCGTCTACAAGTTCGTCTTGAGGGCTTGTGCGCAGGTAGTAGTCGAATCGTTTTTCTGCTCCTATTTGCAGGTTGAAGTTTTCTGTTTTTTGCGTGTTTTGGGTTTCAAGGCTTATTGACGCGTTTTGGTACTGCGTGTTTCCTGTGTTTTGCAGTATTATTGTTATTGTTACGCCGCCCTCGCGTTGGAATGCCCTGAAGTCTGTTACTTTGATTCCTTCTTCAACGTTTTTTTGTGCTCCTTTTTTTCCTTTTAAGTAGAATTCAAAGGGGTTTCCCATGGAGTGTATTGCCGCGGAGTAGTTGTAGTAGTATCCTTCGTCCATTTTTTCAGGGTAGACTATGTCCCAGCTTATTGGTGTTTCTTCTCCTTGTTTTAGGGGTACTATTCGAGTTTTTTTTCCGATGAGTTTGAATTCTTCGTATAGTGAAAGTGTGAGTGGTATTGCTACTTGTTCGTGTGTTCCGCTTACTGTGGCTTTAATGGTTTCTTTGGACAACGCGTCGCGGAAGTTTTCGGGGTGTTCCACTTCAAGTCGGTAGAATTTTGAAAAGTTTTTTGATTGAGTGAATTTGAAGTTTGCTTCAGGTTCTACTGTTGTTTTGCTTAGGTCCAAGTCGTATCCTCGTGCGATTATTTCAAAGCGGGTGTCGTCTTGGTCGCGTCCTTTTGCCAGTCCCACGTGGGTGGCGTCCAAAGCGCCCACTTCTGCGAATGTTGGGTCTGATGGGACCCATTTTTTGTCTATTATCGCTTCTATCCACGCGTGAGGGCCCCATTTTTCTCCGTTGAACACGTAGCCTACTATTAGGCGCGATTGTATGTTTTGGCTTCGCAGTAGTGCCAATAGCAAGTGTGCCATTTCATCGCATGTGCCTCTTTTTGCTTTAAGGGTTTCCACGCTTCCTGCTGCAAAGCTTTTCCAGTCCAAATCGTATTCGATGTTTTCGTGTACCCACTCGGTGAGCAAAACGTATTTTTCCCATTGGTCTTGCGTGTTTCCTGCAATGTTTTGTGCTATTGCGCGTATTTCGGGTGTTATTGTTACAAGCCTGCTTTCTTGCAGGAAAGCGTCTTCTTCTTCGCGCGCCAGTGCGAAACCGGTTGTTGACGGGTCGTAGGAAACGTTGATGAACGCGTTTAAGGTGATTGTCTGGCTTTGTCCTGAGGGCTTGAACTTGAAGTTTAATTTTTCGTTTCCTTGTTCGTCAACGCTTTTTTCAAATTGGCTTTGCGAGGAGTAAACTACTTTTTGGAACTTGGTGTTGGGAACGGCATATACCGTTAGTGTTGCTTCGTTTGGAATTGGAACGTTTCCAAAGTCAACGATCCAAGACAGTTGTGCTTCGTAGTTCGCGCTTCCAATTTCTTTCGGGTCAAAGGCAGTTGCAAGGTTTGAAAGCAGCAGTATTGTAAGTAGGATGTTTGACAGCGGGGTTTTCATTTTTACAATTTTGTTTTACGAAAGCGACGTTATTTAAAACGGTGTTTGAATTATTGTTCGAGTATGAAAGGGCATTGTGGTGTTTGCGGGGATGCCTCCAGCATGCTTTTGCTTATTATTTTTCTTTTCTTGGTCGCGTCTTACTGGGGTTTGGTTTGAAAAAAGTGGGTTTGGGGAGATTTGAACTCCCGACACATCGGTCTTCAGCCGAACGCTCTCCATAGTCCTTGAAGTGAAAAAAGCATTCAGTACAAGTCAGACTGAGCTACAAACCCGCTTGTGGAAACTATTAGGCTTTAAGCAAATTTAAAACGATTGCTAATGTGCTTTGGGGGTTTGCCGCTTAGTTTAAATATTGTTAAAATACCAATCGGGTTATGAAGCTCTTGCGTGGACGGAAAAGGTTGAACAAGCAGCCTCCGCTTAGGGACAAGATAAAGGTAGTAGTGGAACCAGGAGGGCACGTTTTGTTGCGTCCGGCGTACAAACTTTCGGGCGAGGGAAGCTCTAAGCTGGTTGCCACGTATTCGAATGACTTGGTCAAAGCAAGGGTGTTGGAGAAGCCGCCTAATTTTTACGTTTTCAAGCGAGGCAATAGGACCATTGCTGTTTTTGGTGATGACCATTCTTCTATGAGGGTGCGTTCGAAAAAAAGTTGGTTGGGGCTTTTGAAGTATGCAAGCAAAAAATCAAAAAATGAGATTAATTTGATCGGCTCAGAATCTGAAGTAAAGCGTCTTAGAAAAATGGGGTTTTCCGTTGAGGAAATTGATGACAAGCCGTGGATTAAAAATCCGCATAAGGTGAGGTTGCCTAAAATTAATTCTTCTAAAATGGAACGTCCGCCTGCGCCAGTTATCCCAACTAACCTTTTTGCTTTGGATCCGCACCCTACTTGTGAAAGCGAACTTGAGGGAATTGGGAGGCACGCTACAATGACAAATTCGCTTCTAAAGCACTCTGTCAAGAAGCCGGTTCTCGGTGTTGTGGGAGCGCTTCATGTTTTTGAATTGGCGCGAATACTTGAGGAAGCGGGTTTTGAAAGAGTATTCAGCAAGAGGATAACGAACGGTTTTCTTTCGCATTCGGATAAAGCAAAACTTTCCAGTCAACGCAATGTTGATTCAATTTTCAAAGACGCGGGATACTTGCGCTAAGCTGAATTTGAAGCCTTTTTTTTGTCAAGTGGGCCCGAGGAGAATCGAACTCCTGATCTTCTCGGTGTAAACGAGACGTCTTAACCACTCGACTACGGGCCCTTGGATTTCCTAAGAAGTAGTGTTTTTTATCCAGTATTATTGTTTTTGCGCATTTTATTAAAGCATTCACGCGTTTGTTTTTTGGGACGTTTTTATGCCTCCGTTTATTGAAGAAATTGAAAAAAGGTTTGAAAAGGCTTTTGCGGGTTCCGACGCTGTTTCAGCAGGTTTAGAGGTTGCAGTTGACTTTGAAAGTGAAAGCCGCGAGTTTTACGAGAATGCCGCGAAGAAGACGTCTGACGCGGGTTTGCGCGAGTTGTTTTTGTTTTTGGCAAAAGAGGAGCAGAAGCATTTTGATTCTTTAAGCGTAGTTATGCAGGCTTTG